>LKMY01000137.1 GCA_001564205.1 Nanohaloarchaea archaeon PL-Br10_U2g5 | reverse complement strand
TTCAGAGCGGGGAGGAAGTCAAAGCAAGCGGCGATCTGTCGGGGGTTTTTATTTTTTCTCGTGAACAGCCACGTATGGCTCCCGCTATCGTACACTTCTTAATTGGCGCCGCACTGCTGCTCACCGCAGCGGTACCAATTGTCCTCCGATATGATGTTAACCGTGAGCACGCAATTTGGTTGATCCCACTCGGAGGAATATGGGGGCTCACCCCTGACGTACACAACATCGCACCGATCTTCGTCGAGTCGTTGTACGCGTTCCATAATACACCGTGGGCGGACGTGTTCGCGTTCCACTACACACTTGACCGGACAGCTATCAGAGCGCAGTATGAGGGAAGCGTGTTCGGCTCCATTACAATATTTCTGATCGCAATTACCGGATTCTGGACGGCAGGTCAAGCTCGGCGGACAACACTCGTTGCACGACGACCGCTTGAACACGGGTTTGTCATATTACTTGCAGCAGGGCTTGCTAGTATACTCGGGACAATTGCACTCTGGATCACCGTTAGTATACAGAGCGGCTTCCAGCTTGCAGCTGGACTTGTCGGGAGTTCCAGCGTGCTTGTGGGTGGGTTGTTGACGATTCTCGCGGGAGGGACGCTGGGCATAATTAGCGTGATAACACTAGAGCTTACACTATCCAAACCAACGCGAAATGACCCACTATCGACTGCGGGCGTCGGTTGTCTGCTTGGAGTTGTCATGTGGTTGATCGCTGTCCCCGTCCCATTCGGTGTCGTCACTGAGAGTGAAGTACCGCTCTTACATCTTGGCAGTCTGATCGCGTTGGTCAACTACGGCATCGTCTTTGGCTCTATATATGGGATGGTACGTGGAGCGTTCAGCTCACACTCCCCAGTTCGACTTGGTACCAGCGTACTAGATCGTTGAGCTAGCCACGACTTCAACAATTCACGACCTTCACACTCGCCTGCAAGAGAAGGAACCTACGACACGCTCCAGTCGGTCAAGGCGGTGGAATATCGTCGAGTGAATGACCGTCTCCACAAGATTTCTCACGCTATCGTGGAGGAAGCCGAAGAGCGCAACGTGCTCATCGTGGTCGAGGACCTATAACGCCGGCCCAGATATTAACACAGAGTCCGTAGTAACGATCTGATCCATCAAGTAGTTCAGTGTCTGTCAGGAAATCAAAAATTATGTTCTGTTTTTAAGTACTATTTCTCACGGAGACGTCCCGTTATTGGCGACCGGGAGAGGGATCCGAATCTCACAAAAACAACCGTGTGTCCCGCCGATGAACACCCACTCTCTCGGTGGTTTTATTATACGAGAGACCTCGATACATATCGGAGTAGTACAATGAATAGGGGTCAGGTTAGTATCCGTCAGATCGCTTGCCTTCGCTCGCAATGACCCGATCATCTGAAACGCGAAAACGAACACCCATCGGTTGTCTGCAACGACTGGTTCAAGTTCAGTCGCGTGTCACAACTGCGTCGGTGACACCCGCAGACAGCCTCGCGGTGTGACTAATGAGCGACGATCCAAGCAATGGCGACACTAACACTGATGATGCCGTCGCTAGCGACGACGATGTTGCTGGACCCGACAACACTGCTAGCGATAGCGATGAGGTAGCTGACGCCGCAAGTGATCACACGAGACAGCCGCCGTCTCGTTCATCTCGATTCCGGGAATTTGCGAACCAACTCGACAATCGCAGTGACACCGGCGACCCGCCAGAGCCCAGTAGCACTCAGACGCCTGTTGATTCTGACACCCCTGCTGCTGAGTTAGAACGTCACCAATCAGCGGAGGATGTCAACTCGTGGGAGTGGCTAGAAGGAACAGAAGAGTCCACCCGCAACGAAGGAGATGAGACCAAGCACGAGGAGACAGAAGGCCCCAGCCGCGACGACGACACTGAGTCCGAGACGGGTTCAACTGACGATTCCGACGGTGCTCGAACGCGAATTTGGAGCTCAACCGACACCGATCACGCCAAGACAGACGAGCACGAACAGGATGCACACCCCGAGCGGGAAACAGCAGACTCTCACGAATCGTCAGATCAACCTGCTAATAACTCGCCCGATGACCCACCAAGTGGGTCGACCGGTGGTCCGGGCGGCAGCCCATCGGAGAGCTACACACCCAAGTCAACCGCGGACGACACGCCAGATGGTGTCACCGACTTCATGCGAGGTGGTTCGGCGACCGACACGGGGTTCGACGATGTCGCAGAACAGACTGAATCACCGCTCGACCCGACGTCAACTGGCAGTCCCGAGTCACTAAGTAGCAGCGAGGAAGTGACTTCGGACACCACAGACACCACAGCCACAAATAATCCCACCTCCACAGTCACCGACGCCAGCGTACCCTCCCCAGAGGAGCCACCGTCTGCTGAAGAACAGCCCAAAAAGCGCCGCATCTGGAGCGATGATGGCGATAGCAGTGCAACCACAACTGCGTCAGCGGACGGTGAATCCACCCCATCAACCAACCGAACAGGCGCCGGTAGCCACACATCCGAACACCTGAGTGAGACTTCCTCGATCTCGGAGTCGGAGACCCCATCGGCTGTCGACCCTGGATTCGACCCCGATGAGACAACGAAATATCACCGCCCGGACGGCTTCTCACCAGATCTCGGAACGAGCACCATGATCCAATGTGGAGCCCAAGACGAGGAGAAGCACGCAGCCTGTCTCGACCTTATCGGTGTCACAACCGACGTAACTCCGCGAAATGTCCTCCTTGTTCAGTACCGGGAAATCGATCAGGAAGACCTTATCCAGATCTCCGGGTGGGCATCTCAAGTGAAGGTGATTGCGATCGGATACTCACAGCCGATTCCGGGCGCACTGGATGACACAGTTGAGGTGATTAAAATCAACAATCCCAACGCGATCACGCGCTTGGGTATCGTCATCTCAGGAACGGTCGACAATTGGCAGTCGACAGAGTACAAGACAGTCGTTTGTTACGGCTCGCTGAACGTATTGTTAGAGTACACGAATACACAGCGTACCTTCCGCTTCCTCCACATCCTTCTCGGCACGCTCCGTAAGCGGAAGACGATTTCACACTTTCATGTTGATCCAATGGCAGCAGACGTACAGCAAGTCAACACACTCAAACCCCTCTTTGACTCGATCCTATCGATCGACTCGATGGGAACCCATCTTGAGTAATGAGTGAATTGAATCGCTCGATTCGGATTCGTGCCCTGCTCGACCAGTGGTTCTTCCCACTGTTGGTTCTGGCGATTCTGGTTGCGGTTGGCAGCGGCTGGCTGGCGTACGACGCACAGACGACACCCGAGGTCGAACGCGAACAAGTGACAATCGGCGAGTGGTCAGAGTCGACCACCTACGAGCACAGCGCACTCATTGTGAACGACTCGATCCCATTCAGCGAGGGCGAGCGCGTCAGGAACCGCCCCGTGTATTACACGAGCCTCTCGGACGAGCTCGACATCACTTACACGTACGAATACACCGCCGGTGAGGGAGACGTACGGGTGAACACAGAATCACAGCTGCTGTTCCGTGGTGTTGAGGGAGATGAAGTGCTCTGGGAGTACACCGAGCCACTCGCCACAGGGACCGATGAGCAGCTCAACCCTGAAACTCCCCACCTCGTCAACGCAACGGTCGTGATCGAGGAGGTGTTTGCGACGATCGACACGGTTGAACAACAACTCGGGTCGGCCGGCACCATTCAGATCCGAATCGTGTCCACGTCGAACATCGAAGGTACTGTCGAAGGTGAGTCCGTGAGCAACACCTACGAGAGCACGATGCCGATCACGGTTAACCCACAGACGTTCCGTGTGCTCGACATCGAGACTATCGACGAAACGCACACTCAAACGGACACCGTCGAGCGAGAGATCGAACCCGACACCGCCGCGCTCGTTGCGCCGCTCGCAGTGCTCATCGCTGCGCTTACCGCAATCACCGGGCTGACGATCGGGCGTTCCATCGGCTACATTGAACTGAGCAACGACGAACAAGAACTGCTCGAGTTACACCAACAGGAACAGGAGTTCTCCGAGTGGATCACGCGTGGAACGTTCCCCTCCGAGCGGGACTACGAGGCGACAGTCCTCGTTGACGACTTGGAGGGACTCGTCGATGTCGCAATCGACACGAACAAACGCGTGATCAAAGACGAACAGCTTGGCGTCAGTACCGTTCTGGACGGAGACTACGTCTACGTGTATATCCGTCCAGACTCACCGGCAAGCGACTGGCTCGTCAACTACGCGGATATGACGATGGACGAGTTCGATTCGGACAGATTCTGAGTCGGCTCACGGTTGCTGAGAACCCGCTGATCACGCCGGCTCGCCGTTTACCGTGCTGTCTTCTGCGTCGACGTCCACGGTGCTGCCGCCACCTGAATCAACGTCGAGTTCTCCGCGAATGTGGCTCGCATCCATCGCAATATCGACGATGCTACCACCGCCAGTGGTGACCACAGCGTCACCGCCGATCTCGCTCGCATCCATCTCAAGTTCAAATTCTCCGCCCCCGCCAAGCGAGGCGGTGACATCCCCGTCGATCTGACTGTCCTCCATCGTGATCTCGATCGTTGCGCCGCCAGGTGTGTCGATGTACACGTCGCCGTCGATCTGGCTGTCCTCCAATGTGAGCTCGATGCTCCCACCACCTGCGAGCTCGAGTGAGAGATCACCGCCGACCCGGCTGTCCTCCATCTCGATCTCAACATCGCTACCGCCAGCCGACGACACCGTCACGTCGTCGGTGACCTCGCTAGTTTCCATCTCGATTTCGACGTCGCCACCGCCGGGAAGATCAACGGCAATACATGGAACTGTCTCGTCTTCGAGCTCAATCTCCGGGCCTGCGAGGCATGCGGCGTCAGCTGTCTCACAGGTGATATCCGTTCGCGGGAACGCGATGATCGATTCGTCGGTCGTTTCGGCGTCAATTCGCAACTCGACGGTCCCACTGGTGTCTGATTCACAGGTCATTGCTGCCTCGATATCGGCCGTTTCCCCCGGTGGAATCGTCCATTGTGAAACCTCGAGATCGGTGCTCGATATCGGCAGTCCGCCCGTCTTCGAAACGCGGACGTCTCGAAGCGTGATCGACTCTGTCAGGCGGTTCGTCAGCGTAAACAGCGTGACGGTCTCACCATCGGTGCCGTCAGGGTCAGCGGCGTCGATGCCGAACAGAGCGTCGCCGGCGTCGCCGGCGGTCCCGATCGTGAAGCTTCGATCGCCAGCGACCTCAGAGAACGCACCCGTGCCTTGTGCGGCTGCGGCACCAACACCCGCGAGTCCGAGCGCCGCTAGGACAGAGCGGCGGCTCAGGGATCCGCTTGACCCTCTAGATCGGTTGCGGTTTCGGTCACGGCTCATGTGGTGTGTTAGTGGGTTATCGGTTGTTCGGATCGTTGCGATGGATGGACCGTCGTGTTCTCAGTCGGCCCGGTCTCCGGTTGGTGCACCGTACACGTGTGCGGTGTGTCGGTGTGTC
>LKMY01000136.1 GCA_001564205.1 Nanohaloarchaea archaeon PL-Br10_U2g5 | reverse complement strand
TCATTCAAACGCCCGGGATCCCGAACGCCCCGACGCCGAGTCGGAAGACGGCATTGAGAACGAAGAGGACGACGAGCGCGGCGATCCATGCACCGCCGCCGATGATGGCCGCCTTCACCCAGCCGCCGGGGTATCGCCAGTTGATGACGCCGACCCACACGATCAGCGCGATGAGCGGGCCGATGAGCGGGATCCACGCGGTGAGCGCCCAACCGAGCGCGCCGAGCAGCGCGGTGACCACTGCGTGGCCGTAGTCGTCGACGTCGACGACGAAGCGGGCGCTGAGGTAGATGGCGAGCCCGCCCACGAGCAGGGCGACCACGAACGCGACTATCGAGCCGATAAACGGAATTGACATGGAGTAGTACTCTCGGGGAGCCGCATAAAAGCGCGGCAGCAGACTCGTATCTCACTCGTATCTGGCTGTTTCGCGCCGCACAGCACTGCCCCGCGTACCTCGCGCCTCCCCAGCCTCGCCGCTCGCGCCCGTCGAAGGCGCTCGCGGCGTCCCTCGCGCTCGTATTCGCGGCCCGCTGGGCCGCTCATCGGGGCGCGCCACCGCATATCGGCTGCTAACTGTCGCCGCGAGCCTCCACCGATCGCTGTTTTTTACTCCCCGCCGAGCAGCTCGACGAGCAGCGCGTTCTGCGCGTGCATCCGGTTTTCGGCCTGATCCCAGACGAGGGCACGGTTCGATTCTAAGACGTCGTCGGTGACCTCCTCACCGCGGTGCGCAGGCAGGCAATGCATCACCTTCGCGTCGGTGCCAGCGAGCAGCGCCTGGTTCAGCTGGAACCCGTCGAAGGCGGCGAGCTTCTCGTGGCGCTGGCTCTCTTGGCCCATCGAGATCCACACGTCGGTGTAGACGACGTCGGCGCCGTCGATCGCGGCGTGGGGATCCGTCGTCGGCTCCACGTCTGCGCCGAACTCCGCGGCCCGGTCGAACACCGCGGGATCCATTCCGTAGTCGGCGGGCGTCGCCACTGAGACGTCGATCCCAGCCATCGCCGCGCCGACGACGAACGACTGCCCGACGTTGTTGCCGTCGCCGATCCACGCGACGTGGGCGTCCTCACCGACGGTTTCGCGGATGGTCAGGAGATCGGCGAGCGTCTGACAGGGGTGCGCCTCGTCGGTGAGCCCGTTGATTACGGGGCAGTCGGCGTACTCGGCGAGCGTTTCGACGTCCGCGTGGTCGAACAGCCGCGCCATCACGCCGTCGACGTACCGGCCGAGCACGCGCGCGGTGTCTTTCAACGGCTCCCCGTGGCCAAGCTGGATGTCGTCGGGGCCGAGGAACATCGCGTGACCGCCGAGCCGCGTCATCCCCGTCTCGAAGGAGACGCGGGTCCGCGTCGAGGGTTTCTCGAAGATCATTCCGAGCGTCGCGTCTTCGAGTCGGGGGGTCGTCTCGCCCGCCTTCATCGCGGCAGCGCGATCAAGCAGGGCGTCCAGTTCCGCGGGCGTCACATCGTCGATGTCGAGGAAGTTGTCGGTCGCGAGTGGCATTGGTCGGTGTGATCTGTGATGTCGTGGGTGGTGTCTGCGGTTGCGGTGACGAGGGTCGTTCGAAGCGCTACGTCGACGGAGAACGAAGCGGCGCCGCGGCGGGAGCCGCGACGCCTACGGTCGGTCCCGACAGACGTCGCTTAACACGGTCGTCGCCAGGTCCAAATGCGAGAGCGGGAGCCGCTCGTCGGGGGCGTGGTCCAGATCCGAGTCACCCGGACCGTACGTCACCATCGGGCAGTCCCAGGCGGCCGCAAAGAGGTTCATGTCGCTGGTGCCGGTCTTGCGGATCAGCCGGACGTCGCCGCCCGCCTTGCGGATCGCGACGCGGAACGCCCGTGCGAGCTCGGTGCGGGGGCTCTCCATTACCGGTGGAATCGGCTCCTTCCAGTGGACCGAGCCGGTCGACAGCTCCGTCTCCGCGAGCTCGTGGATCTCGTCGACGGTCCGATTGGGCGGGACGCGCAGCTGTACGTCCATCGTCGCCTCGACAGCGAGTCCGTCGTCGCTGAGCCCGCCGTCGACGGACACCGGCTTCGTCGTCACCTGCTCGAACACCGGCGTGTCCGGGTCGGCGGGGTCGAACATCTCTTCGACGCCGTGCCACCAGTTGATCGCGTGCTGTATCGCGTTCGGCTCCGGTCGGGAACTGTGTCCCGACTCGCTCGTGTTCACGTACGTTCCCGCGAGGAACCCGCGGTAGCCGAGCGTGATCCCGTCCCAGCCGGAGGGTTCGCCGTTCACTAGCATCGCCGGCGCGTCGCGGTCCTCGACGAGGAATCGTGCACCCCGCGAGTTCGTCTCCTCGCCGGCGACACCGACGAACGAGACGTCGGTCTGGACTGCAGCCACCGCCATCGCGACGAGGGGGCCGGTGGCGTCCACGGTCCCGCGTCCCCAGAGGACGGGTTCGCCCGGCTCGCCGATCTCGTCGCCGTCGGCTGCCGGCTTCACTTCGACCGGGATGTCGCCCGGCACGGTGTCGATGTGGGACGTGAGGAGGACGGCGTCGCTCGCGGGCGCGCGGACGTTTCCGACCTCGTCGATCCACGCCTCCCGGCCGTTGGCCTCGAAGAAGTCGACGAGCCGCTTTGCGGCCTGCTCTTCCTCGCCCGAGGGGGACGGAATCGACACCATGTCGTACAGCAGCTTCCGGGCCGGCGTGTCACAGGCTTCGGGGTAGCCGCCGCCGGCGACGACGTCGGTTCCGGCAGCCGCTGACTCGCGGGAATCCGTTCCGGCGTCGTCGTCGGCGTCGACCTCCGACTCGCGCTCCGTTCCGGTCGACATCACCCGATCACCTCTTCGAGGGCGTCGACGACCGCGTCGGCGTGCTCGCGCTCGATCGTCAGCGGCGGGAGCAGACGCAACACGGTCCGGCCCGCGGGTAGCGCGAGGATCTGGTGATTGATCGCCAGATCGCGCAGCAGGCGGTTCGAACCGCGCTTCACCTCAATGCCGATCATCAGCCCGTCGCCGCGAATCTCGCGAACGTCGTCGCCGAGCCGCTCGTCGATCTCGCCGCGAAGATACGAGCCCATCTCGGCGGCGTGTGTGGGGAGGTCCTCGCGCTCGATAACGTCGAGAGTGGCGCCGGCCGCCGCGGAGACGACGGGACCGCCCGAGAACGTCGAGCCGTGGTTCCCGCAGTCCTCGGCGATCCAGTCGCGACACAGCGTCGCGCCGATCGGGAGCCCGCTGCCGAGCCCCTTCGCGGTCGTGAGGATATCCGGAACGACGCGGTGCGTGTCCGCGGCCCACAGCGACCCGGTCCGTCCGAGTCCCGTCTGAATCTCGTCGAGGATCATCGCCGCGCCCGACGTCGCCGTCGCGACGCGGACCGCCTGCAGGTATTCGGTGGAGGCGGGGTTGATCCCGCCTTCGCCCTGCAGCGGCTCTAAGATCACTGCGGCGGTCTCGTCGTCGACCGCCTCCCGCATCGCCTCCGTGTCGCCGTACTCGACGAACTCGACGCCGCCGGCCAGGGGCTCGAACCCCTTCTTGTACTTCTGTTTCCACGTCGTCGCGAGCGCGCCCATCGTCCGGCCGTGAAAGCCTTGGGTCGTCGCGACGATCTTCTGCCGACCGGTCGCATGGCGCGCGAACTTCAAGGCGGCCTCGTTGGCCTCGGTCCCGGAGTTACAGAGCCAGACGTTGTCGACGTCGACCGGCCCCGTTTCGGCAAGCCGCTCGTACAGCGCGGTGCGTGCCGCGTGCGGGTACGACGCTTGCACGTAGATGAGCTCCTCCAGCTGGCTCGTCGCGGCGTCGACGACCTCCGGATGGCAGTGTCCCACGGGCGTACAGGCGTAGCTCGCGCCGAAATCGAGGTACTCGGTCCCGTTCGTGTCAGTGACGGTGACGCCGTTGCCGCCGGCGATCTCGATCGGCTTCTCCGAGAAGACGAAGCCGCTCATGCGGATTCACCTCCGTCGGTCTCGACGCCTGTTCTGCCCTCGTCCGCGTCGTCTCCGTCATCACCGAGCGCCGACCGCTCGATCGTCGTCCCCGACCCGCCGAGCGCCGCAACGATCGGGTCGTTGACGTTGGCGTCCGCGACGATGACTCGCCCGGAGCCGCCCGCCAGCGCCTCTTTCGCGGCCATCACTTTCTTGCCCATGAACCCCTCGGCTGCGGCCTCGACCGCCGCGAACGCCTCGGGCGTCGACGCCGCCTCGATGAGCGTCTCGGGGTCATCGGGGTCCGCGTACACGCCGGTCACGTCGGTCAACAAGACGAGATCCGCGCCGAGCGCGCCGGCGACTGCGGCGGCCGCCCGGTCCGCATCGGTGTTGACGGGGGTGACGCCGCCGTCGCTCTCTCTCCCCTCCATCGGCGGTGAGACGACCGGGGTGTACCCGTCGGCGAGCAGCCCGGAGAGCAGGTCGGCGTTCACCGACTCGATCCGGCCGGAGTGTTCGCCGCGTCTAATCTTCTTCTTGCCGTCTTCGACCACGCGGACCGCCGATTTGCGGGGACCCGAGAGGATCCCACCATCGACGCCCGAGAGCCCCACAGCGTCGACGCCGGCCTCGCGGAACAACGCCGTCAGCTCCGTGTTGAGTGTGCCGGCCATCGCCATCGTGAACGCCTCCATTGTTTCCGCGTCGGTGAACCGACCGGTGACGCCGGAGGCGCTCTCGACGTACTCGGGCTCCATGCCCAGCCGTTCGATCGTCTCGTCGACGACCGTCGAGCCGCCGTGGACGACGACGACCCGCCGGCCGTTGGCGACGAGGTGGGCCACGTCGCCGACCGCGCCGGCCGGATCGACGGCCTTCGCGCCGCCGATCTTGACGACGACGGGCGGCTCTTCGGCGTCGCCGCGGTCCGCGGTCGCGTCGCGTTCTCTACTCATGGCGATCCTACGGGGTGGAGCCCCTGAAACTCGAGACCAGCCGTTTCGGGCAGCCCGAGCGCGACGTTCGCCGCGTGGACGGCCTGTCCCGCCGATCCCTTTGTCATGTTGTCTATCGCCGAGAAGACGACGACACGCCGATTCTTGGGGTCGAGCTCGAAGCCGACCTCACCGTGGTTCGTCCCGGCGACGGACTTCGGCTCGGGGTAGCGGTAGACGCCGCCCCCGCCGGAGACGATCCGCATGAACGGCTCGTCGGCGTACGCGCCGCGGTACGACTTCCACATGTCCGCCTTCGAGACGGGCTCGTCCGGGAACACGTGACACGTCGCGCTCGCGCCGCGGACCATGTCGACCGCGTGGACGGTAAACGACACTGAGAGCCCGAGGTACGCCTCGATTTCCGCCTCGTGGCGGTGGCCGGTCGGCGCGTACGGGCGCACGACGCCCGAGCGCTCCGGATGCGAGGAGGCCGCGCCGCCGCCCGCGCCGCCTTCCGAGGAGCCGACCTTCACGTCGACGACGACCTCGCCGGTCTCGGCGTCGAGGAGACCCTCGTCGACGAGGGGTTTGAGCCCGAGGATCGTCGCGGTCGCGTTACAGCCGCCGCCGGCGATCAGATCGGCGCC
>LKMY01000135.1 GCA_001564205.1 Nanohaloarchaea archaeon PL-Br10_U2g5 | reverse complement strand
TCACCGAGAGTAACCATGTCGCCGTCGTTCTCGACGTCATACAGGTCGTCTGCGAAGACCGTCCCGACGTCCGCTCCAGTGAGATCGCTCACGTCGTCCACCTTCACCATCGCAAATCCGGGGTTTCCTTCAAGCTCAACCTCCCAGCAGAATTCGTAGCTGTCGCCGGGCTTGGCGTCGGTAATGACGATTGGCTCCTCAACCGACACAGGACCCTCGCCGGCGGCCCCGAGGTATTTTTCCTCGTCGGGACCGCGACCGTCTTGATCGAGGGTGTGGATGGTCTGGGTCACGTTCAGTGCGAGCGTGCCCGCCTGGAGCTCATTGTTCTCAAACTCGACCTGATCGCTGAAGTACGCCGTCGTTCCGAGTCCCGCACCCGCGGAGGCCACGCCGACCGCGCCGAGTCCGACGAGCACTTTGCGCCGCGAGAGTCCGATGTTGTTGTTTTCCGGGTTCATGATTGGTTTTGTCCGACGCGCTGCCGTCCGGGAGCGTATCGGTTACTCCCCTCTCAGCGGGATACCCACCTAGTTACGAGCAGCCACGTCACCGTCGAACGAAGGGTTCGACACGGTGGAATGGGCCGTGTGACCCGGTTCAACGAGCCGTTCGATCGGCGGTTCGGAACCCCTACCGGAGGCAGAACCGACGGAACGAACACCGTACTTCGGGCAGACTGAGCGGTACGAGTTTCCTGCCGTATCGAAAGCTGTCCCAGTGGACGGTGGGGAGTGGTAGCCGGTATCGATCGAGCCGCAGTATGCTGATTTCCGCTCCGATATCCGGCGTGATCCGGCCGCGACAGGATCCGCCAGAAAACGGGTAACGAACGCATACATATGCCCCAATCCGGAGACAGGGAGACCAACAACCGACGGGCGCGCCGAGCGACCCGTCGGGAGGCCACTAAATGAAACTCCGATCTGATATCCTGCCAGCGGAACAGGTGTACGCCGTCCTCGCGAACGAACGCCGCCGACGGGCCCTCGAACAGCTCGGGGCCGTCGGCGGCGTCGTCACCGTCCACGAGCTGTCGACGCTCGTCGCGGACCGCGAGACGGGAGAGAGCCCGGCACCGAAGCGGTGTCGCGAGAGCGTCTACACCTCGCTCGTCCAGACACATCTCCCGAAACTGGAGGACCTCGGCGTCGTCACGTACGACCGCGAGATGCAGACGATCGAACTGTCGCGACACGCACGCGACGTGTCGTTATATACTGAGATCATCGCGAAGGGCGGCGTCACGTGGTCGGAGCTGTATCGGGCGCTCGGTGTCGTCTCGCTGACCGTGCTGCTCGCGGCACTGCTCGACGTCCCTTTGGTCTCCGCGGTCGACCCGGTGTTGTGGACGAGCCTCTTTCTGGCGTCGTTCGCCGCTGCGGGCGCGTATCAGCTGTGGATAAACCGCTTTTCGGTGGTCCGGCAGCTTCGCGCGCTCCGGTGAGCGCAGGGGCGGCAGGCGTGCGCGTACAGAGAGCAGTTTATAACTGGGTGTCCGCAAGCAGCGCGTTGGCGCGAGCATAAGCGCGCGTCGGCGCGTCTGCCGAGGCTGGGGAGGCGTGAGGTGTGTTGCTGTAGGGAGATGTACTGACTGTACCGGCTTTCCGGTCGTGGACTACTGACGATTCGGCATCGAAATCCGACACTCACACCGACTCCGCCGTGAGCGACGGCGGCAGGTCCATCTCGAACAGGCGCTCGTTGCAGCCCGTACACCGGCCGGCGACCACGTCGTAGCTCGTACAGCAGGACTCGACGACCCGTTCTTCGAGCGCGACCGTGCCCTCGCAGGCGGGACACTCCTCGACGAACAGCCGAACCGCTCCGAGAACGGCGCTACGGGCCGCAATCGGGAGATCCATCCAGTCGTCGAGCCCGTCGGTCAACGCCCGGTCGGCGGCGACGTCGGCGAGGAACGCGGCCCGCGATTCCCAATGACCGATCCGCTCGCCGTCGGCACGCGCGAACGCTGCGCCGTCCCGCCAGTCGATGGAGAGGAGTTCCGCATCGATATCAGTGATCGCGGCGAGCGCCGCGATATCCGGATCAGGGCCGTGGGGGGCTTCAGCGGAGCCACCGGATGAGCCGTTATCCTCGCCGCCTCTCTCGCGTAACGCAGCGAGATGCGCTCGCCACGCCGACGCGAACCACGGCGCGAACGTGAGGTCGACTCCGTCCGGCGTGTCGACGAGCACTGACGACGACAGCAGATACGACTCGGCGTCGACCGCCGCCGGCGGCGGCGAGTCGCGCCCCTTCCCGAACAGCCGCAGCACGCGCTCGGGGAGGTACCGCTTCGTGAGCTCAGGGGTGCCGGGGACGAGGTAGCCGCGGAGCCAGATCGCCACGAGAGCAGCGGCGAAGACGAGAACACCGAGTTCGACGGCGACAACGCCGCCGACAGCACCCGCGACGATCACGGCGATAGCGGCGTTGACCACGGTACAGGGGAGACACCGATTCTCGCCGGTGTACTCCGGGCGTCGGAAACGGTCGAGTCCGGTGCGAGGCGGAGACGCAGAATGCGATGCCCTGCGAGGCGTATCGTGTGAAGCCGTCATACCCGTTATGAGGGTGGATCGGTCGTATGTATGACCGTCCTACCGACGGCGATGGCGGAGCGCTCACCAGCGTGTCGATAGCGCTGTCGGCGAGCCGTGGTAGTATCTGCCGTGGAACCCTGATCGACGGTGTCGAAGAAAACGCCAATAGATACGGATCTCTCCCTCCGTTCTGCCGCTCGTCTCAGAGGTTTTCGCCTTGGTACTCGCCGTCGTACGTCTCCTCGTGGTCGGCGCGGGCGAACACTATCTGTGCGATCCGGGCTCCCGGCTCGATCTCGATCGCGTGACCGACGTCGAGACGCCCTTCGCCGACACCCTCGTAGCCAGCGTCCCAAACCGCCGTATCGAGCGTACACGAGTTCCTGAGTAGCGTGGATCGCGGGAGCACGAAACCGATTCGTTCGTCTGGGATCCGCACCGGCTCGCCGTATCGGACCACGTACGTCCCCGGCTCGAGTCGATACGTCCCGTCGTCGGACGTGCGCTCCGCGCGCTCGCCGACGCCTTTTCCGTCGCGGCCAATGACTCCCGGCGTCGTCTGCTCGAAGACCGCCCCGAGCGTGAGATCAACACCGTTCGGCTGCCGCTGTGCATCGGTGAGTGCCGCGCCGCCCGCTTCCAACGCCGCCGCCACCGACGCGCCTGAGTCGAACATATCTGCACGGATCCGCGGGCGAGACTAAACGGTGTCGTCCGGACGTCGCGGCGGACAGATCGGATCGACACGCTCGTGTTCGATCGCTTAAAACGGCGGAGATCCGCCTTTGTGGGCCTTATATTCTCAGTACGATTCACAGTAACATGAGCCGTGCCAACGCAGGGTTTTCAGCACAATATCTGCCGGCTCAACCGATCTAACATGGTCGATCTTTCGGGAAACTCGCGGGTTTTATATTCTCGGGAAGGTCATCTCCGGATGATATGGGACAAACGATTACCGAGAAAATCCTCGATGACCACCTCGTCGAGGGCGAACTGACGCCCGGCGAAGAGATCGGCATCGAGATCGACCAAGTGCTGACCCAAGACACGACCGGAACAATGGTCTGGCTCCAGTTCGAGGCGCTCGACCTCGACGAGATCCAGACGGAGCTCGCCGCGCAGTACTGCGACCACCAGACGTACCAGTTCGACTTCAAGAACACCGACGACCACCGATTCCTGCGCTCTGCGGCCGGCACCTACGGGGCGTACTTCTCCCGCCCTGGTAACGGCATCTGCCACCAGGTCCACAAGGAGAACTTCGCCGCGCCCGGCAAGACGCTTTTGGGCTCCGACTCGCACACGCCGACCCCCGGCGGGCTCGGCCAGCTTGCGATCGGTGCCGGCGGGCTCGACATCGCCGTCGCGATGGGCGGCGGCCCCTACTACGTCGAGATGCCCGAGGTCGTCAACGTCCACCTCGAAGGCGAGCTTCCCGAGTGGGCGACCGCGAAAGATGTCGCGCTCCACCTGCTGGGCGAGCTGAGCGTCAAGGGCGGCGTCGGGAAGATCTTCGAGTACACCGGCTCCGGCGCCGAGGCGCTCTCGATCCCCGAGCGGACGACGATCACGAACCTCGGGACCGAGCTCGGCGCGACCTCCTCGATCTTCGCGACCGACGAGAAGACGAAAGACTGGCTCGCGCGCCAGGACCGCGAAGAAGAGCACGTCGAGCTCCAGCCCGACGACGACGCCGAGTACGCGGAGACGATCGAAGTCGACCTCTCCGACCTCGAACCGCTCGTCGCCGCCCCGTCGATGCCCGACAACGTCGCCCCCGTCAGCGAGTACGAAGGCACTGACGTCGAGCAGGTCATCGTCGGCTCCTGTACCAACGGCGCCTACGAGGACATCCTTCCCGCAGCGAAGATGCTGGAGGGTCGCGGAATCGCCAAACAGACCGAGATGATCGTCGCGCCCGGCTCCAAGCAGGCCTCCGAGATGCTGGCCCGCGAGGGATGGACCGCGGAGATGATGGCGGCCGGCGTCAACTTCTCCGAGGCGACGTGCGGTGCCTGTATCGGCATCGGCCACGTGCCCGCCTCCGACTCCGTCTCGCTGCGCACGTTCAACCGCAACTTCGAGGGTCGCTCCGGTATCGAAGACGACTCCGTCTTCCTCTGCTCGCCCGAGGTCGCCACCGCGGCGGCCATCACCGGTGAGATCGTCGACCCCCGAGACCTCGCCGACGACCTCGGCGACCTCGAGGCGCCCGGCCTCGAGATGGGAACGAAGTACGGTCCCGGGATGGGTCGCGACGACAACGACATCATCTCGCCCGGCGAGGCGATCGACGACGGCCTCGTCAAGGGGCCGAACATCGGTGACGTGCCGCTCAAAGACGGGATCGACGCGGAGATCGGCGGTGAGGCGCTCCTCAAGATGGAGGACAACATCACCACCGACCACATCATCCCGGCGACGGCGGACATCCTGAAGTTCCGCTCGAACATCGAGAAGCTCTCCGAGTTCACGCTCTCGCGCGTCGACGACACGTTCGCGCAGCGCTCGCTCGATGCCGACGGCGGCGTTCTCGTGGCCGGCGAGAACTACGGACAGGGCTCCTCGCGTGAACACGCCGCCCTCTGCCCGATGTACCTCGGCATCGAGGCCGTCTTCGCACAGAGCTTCGCCCGCATCCACAAGGCGAATCTGTACAACTTCGGTATCGTTCCGCTGGCGATCGACGCCGACACGTACGAGAAGATCAACCAGGGCGACGACATCCACATCGTCGACGACGTGCCCGCCGGCGTCCGCTCCGGTCAAGAGGAGTTCACCGTCAGCGTCAACGACGAGTGGGAGTTCACGGCCGGTCTCGACGCCTCCGAGCGCGAACGCGAGATCCTCGCGTCCGGCGGGAAGCTCTCGTGGGTCAAACAGCAGCACACCGACGACTCCGGCGCGGCGCCCGCGGACGACTGAGCCGACCGCAACCGCTCGATCGACTCTCGTTCGTGTTTTTTT
>LKMY01000134.1 GCA_001564205.1 Nanohaloarchaea archaeon PL-Br10_U2g5 | reverse complement strand
GGGTCGGAACGATAGTTACCTCGCCGCCGCCCGGAATGGGCATCCCGCGGCTAGGGCCGGTGATGATGCCGGCGAGTCCGAAACAGCGAAAACGGGAGAAGGTGTTTCGAACGTTCGCAAACCTCGTCGTCTCGGAGTTCGGACTCGACAGCTACACCACCCTGTCAAAGATCACCTGTCGGACGGGCTTCGGGGATCCGAGACCGTACGTCTGGAACAACCTCTCGCTCGACACTCAGTTCACGTACCGTCTCGACGTTTCGGAGACCGATCCCGACGATCTGCTCAAAGCGGCGAGCAAGAGCCTCCGACGGGAAATTCGCGACGCTACCGAGCTGGACGTGACCGTGAGACAAGAGGGAATCGACGCCGCGCGCCGCGTGTTCGAACAGACCCGTGACCGGTACGCAGAACAAGGTCGGTCGTTTCCTCCCCAGTGGTCGTACGTCCGGGACCTCTACGAAGCGCTCGGTGAGATGGCTCGTGTGTACGTGGCACGGTCGGACGACGGCAGCTTCCTGACCGGTATCACCGTGTTCTACTCGCCGGACGCGGCGTACTTCTGGCAGGGGGGTGGCCGAACGGTCCACGACGGAGTCGCCGTCAACAGCCTCATCCACTGGCGGATCCTCGAGGAGATCGCGACCAACCCGCCGCGAGATACCGTCACTACCTACGATCTCTACGGCGCGAACACGGAGCGACTCTGCCGATACAAAAGCAAATTTGGCGCGGAGCTGGTCCCCTACTATACGCTCGAGACAGCCGGCTATCGGATGAAGATCGCGGAGCACCTGTACCAGCTGGTGAAGTGATCGGCGTGCGAATACTCACACTTGTCGGGAACGACCACTCAGGGTTCTTCAGACAACAGGTAGCCGGTATCAGAGCACGTGGCCACGAGGTCGAAGTGCTCCCGCTCCCGGGGTACTCCAAGGCCGTCGATCGGACTGTCGGGACGTACGCTCGATACTACGTCCGAGCGGTCACTGCGGCGTTTGGAGCGTATGATCTCGTCCATGCGAACTACGGACTGACCGCTCCGCCGGCCATTCTCCAAGCGCTTCGACCAGTCGTCCTGACGCTGTGGGGCTCCGATTTGATGGGAAAATACGGCGGCGTGAGTCGATTATGCGGCCGCTTCGCCGACGAGGTAATCGTGATGTCCGAAGAGATGGCGGCAGCCTACGGCCACGACTGTCACGTCATCCCGCACGGCGTCGACCTCGAGCTGTTCCGACCGCTCCCGACCGCCGTCGCGAGGCGGGAGCTCGACTGGACGCCGAATGCCCACCACGTGTTGTTCCCGTACGACACCGGGAGGAAGGTGAAAGACTTCCCCAGAGCAGAGCGGATCGTCGATCGGATTCGACCGTCGATCGACGCGCCCGTCACGCTTCACACGGTTTCTGGCGTCTCCCACGAGTCGATGCCGCTGTACATGAACGCGGCCGACGCACTGCTGTTGACCTCCAAGCGGGAAGGGATGCCCAACGCGGTCAAAGAGGCGATGGCGTGTAACCTACCGGTCGTCGCGACGGGGGTCTCCGATCTCCCGACCCTGCTCTCGGATGTCTCCCCGTCAGTCGCTCACGACGACGACGACGTGCTCGCGGACACGCTAACCGAGATTCTGCGATCGGGTGTCCGCTCCGACGGCAGAGTGGCGATCGAGCCCCTCGGAGTAGACGCGCAGATCGGGAAGCTTGAATCGGTCTATTACAGTGCGGTCGGCGATGTCTCGGGAGCCTGATCCGAGTGAGCACAACGAGCCGGTCATCGAGTCACGCGTGTTCGCTGACGAACGGTGAGAGGACTCCTTTCGCTGCTTCGAGTACGTGCGGAAACGGATCGTCCGCACTGAGGTTCGAGGCGGTCCCGTCAGACAGGAAATCCCTGACGACTGCGGGAGCGGCCCGCGGTCGATGGTATGCGTGTTGTAAGTCGCCGGAAAGCGGCCAGTGGAATCTGTGCGGTTGAAAAACGAACTCCGGCAGCTCGTCCGCAGCCATATATCTCAGTAGCGCGGACGGAAAATCGAGCCCGGAAGCGATTCCGAGATCGAGCGAGCCCCACAGCTTCGGATTGATCTCGATCAGATTCGGCGTGTCATCGGCGTCGCGTTTGAATTCGACCATCGCCGGACCGTTCCAGTCGAGCGTGTCGAGCAACAGCCTCCCGGGATCCCGTAGTTGGGCGCTTTGTTTCGATTCTGCGCACGTGCTGATTCCGCCAGACGGCGGGGATTCTCGAATCCGAGTATGCGTGTAGCTTTCGGCGCAGTCGCCGTCGAGGTACAGCGCAAAAAACCCGCAGCCGTCTCCGGGAAGGTACTCCTGAACGAGCGGATCGGTATCGTACCGACGCCGATACGTTTTGATCTTGTTTTGAAGCTCTACAGCGGACTCCGCGTATTCGACGTATTTAGGTGCGGACTCCGTCGGTGGCTTGATAACGAGCGGGAACCCGTACTCGTCGATCATCCGTTGCTCGTCGGCCAGTGACGTGACCTGTGCGGTTCCCGGGGTCGGGACGTCGAGCCGCTTCGCCAATCGATACGTCTCCCACTTCCGTTGTGCCGTTCGCATGGCAGCTCGGTCCGGGAGAACAACTTCGATGTCCGGAGCGAGCTCCGAGCGGTGGACGACGAGCGCTCTCGTCGCCCATCCACCGACTGGCAACAGATACTCGTAACCGAACCGATCGATAACGTCGTTCAACGATCGGACGTACTCCAACGGCTCCGACCGATCGATCTGATGTTGCCGATCGACGTGCCGAGAGACGCCGGCCATCGAGATCCGATACGACGAGATAACGCCCGTTCGTGAAGTGTGCGGAGCGATAGTACGGACGACGGCCAGCGATTTTTTCATAATCCCGTCAGTGACTAAAACGTTCATTAGTGAAGCGTTCAGGTTCTAACGGGTAAAGTAGCCAGTTGTATTCGACAGCACGCATCGAGTAAGTCGGGCTGAATACTCACCGCTACCGCTCTACCGTGGCCGTCCGGCCGGAAGGCGAGAGACAGCGGGGCGATCGACACCGTTAGTACGAACATTACAAAGCTACCGTTTCCGGTTGCATCCGATATGACACCGTTTCCAGTCGGATCCGACGTCTCTTCCGATATTCAGTCAGGTATCTCAGTCGATTCCGACGTTCGCGATCGGACGGTTCTCGTGACGGGCGGTGCGGGCTTCATCGGCAGTCATCTCGCTCGCCGACTCGCTGGAGAGAATGACGTGCGCGTACTCGATGACCTCACGACCGGTACTGCGGACGCCGTCCCCGATGCCGTGACACTGATCGAGGGGAACGTCACGGATCGAGCGACCGTAGAGCGGGCGATGTCGGGCGTCGACATCGTCTTCCATCAGGCCGCGGTCGTCAGCGTCGAGGAGTCGGTCGCGGACCCTCCGCGATCCCATCGGGTGAACGTCGATGGGACGCTCACCGTGTTGGAGGCCGCACGCCACGCTGATGCTCGCGTCGTGCTTGCCTCGAGCGCCGCCGTCTACGGAGACCCGAAATCGCTCCCCGTCACAATCGACGAGCCAATGACGCCGCGGTCCCCGTACGGGGCGGACAAGGTCGCGGCCGACGCGTACGCCCGTGCGTACGAGGCGACGTACGGCATTTCAGTCGTCGCACTGCGCTACTTCAATGCGTACGGACCCGGTCAGCGCGGTCCGTACAGCGGTGTGATCGAGGCGTTCCTCCGACGAGCGGTTGCGGGCGAACCCCTTACCGTGCACGGCGACGGAGCGCAGACCCGCGATTTCATTCACGTCTCAGACATCGTTCGAGCGAACCTCGCGGCGGCGACGACCGACCACACCGGAACCGCGTACAACATCGGAACCGGCGAGAGCGTTACTGTCAACGAGCTCGCGGCGATCATCGGTGAGGAGACCGGAGGCGACACCGATGTTCGTCACGAAGCCGCCCGGCCGGGAGATGTTCGACACAGTCGAGCGGCGGCGGATCGAGCCCGGGATCAGCTGGGGTTCGAGGCGCGCGTCTCCCTTCGAGAGGGTATTGAGGACCTGATCAGCCGTCGGAATATCTCGGACCACGGGCCAGCAACGGAGGGATCGATCACACAGGGGTTGCCTGACAGCGACGATGAGTAACGCTCACGCGGTCGGTCACCCTCGGTTTCGGCTCCGCTGGCTGTTCGGCCGCGGAAGCGGTGGGGGTGACGGCAGTGCCGAGGACCACGGGGACATACCGAAGCCGCTTGACGACGAGAAGTGGGTCCCACCAGGAGACAGGGTGCTGTACGACCGCGTGAAACACGGGCTCTCCGCGACGCTCCGAGCGACGGCCCGCGACGGGACAGTGTTGTTACCGGCATACGTCCCTGGGGGAGTGACGTGGGCGGTGTTAGACGCGGGGTTTGAGGTGCGATACTATCCGGTGAACGCCGATCTCTCTCTGCCCGTCGAAGCTGTCGCCGAGCGTATCGACGAGATCGACCCGGCGGCAGTTCTCTTCGTCCACTACTTCGGCTTTGTGGACGAGCGCTTCGACGAAGTGGCCTCGCTCGCACGGGAGAGCGATGCACTCATTATCGAAGACTGTGCGCGCGGACTCTTCAGTCGTGACGACGACGGGCGGCTCTTGGGGTCGACAGGAGATGTCGCGCTGTTCTGTCTTCATAAGACGCTTCGAGTTCCGAACGGTGGCCTGATAATCGCCCGCCACACGCGGATTCCTCGTCCCGACCGTCGCCGCAACGAACTGGGAGCGATTCCGCGCGTAGCGGCGCTATCGATCGCACGCCGGGCAGGGGTGGCACTGAATTCGAACCCCACCATCGAGCGGGCGATCGAAGCGGATATCAAATCGGTTGCGCCTAGGAATGCGGGACAGGCACCCGGATCGCTCACGAATCGGGGTCTGAACCGCTGTCAGCCGGAAGCGGTTCAGTCAGCTCGACACGATCGATACCAGACGCTCCGGTCACTCCTCGTCGACGATTCCAGCCTGCAGATCGTCACTCCCGCGGCACCGGACGGCGCCTCCCCGTACGGCGTCGCAGCGCTGGCGCCGGATCCGGGGTCCCGACAACACCTCGTCCGTGCGCTTCGGCGCCGTGGGTTTCCTTGCGAAGTGTTCACATGGCCAGCCGTCTATCGACACGTGGAATCGCAGTCGTCGAGCGGCGCCGAAACCCTCCGAAACCGACTGCTCGTGTGTCCGACCCACCAAGGGTTCAGGAACGGGATCGTCGAACGGATGGCGTCGATGATCGCAACCGAGAGCAAGGCGTAGCCTCAGCGGTGAACACTCGCGGTTGAAAAAACGGGAGGCGGATGCTGCCGTCCGTGACCGAACATCGCCCGAACGGTCGCACCGTCTGAAGGGCTACCGCCGCTCGTGCGAGCGGAAGCCGAAGTCGGTGCAGACGCCGGCTCGATACGTCGTCTCCTACGTACGCCGCCGGTCAGTGGCGACTCAGTAGCTGTTGGTGTCGGTTTCGTTACCGTTGGTTCCGTTGTCGTTGTCGTCGTCGACACCGTTGTCGT
>LKMY01000133.1 GCA_001564205.1 Nanohaloarchaea archaeon PL-Br10_U2g5 | reverse complement strand
GTGCGACGCGATTCGAACCACGGTCACTCCGCTTCGCTCCGTTCTCTGGTTCGAATCCCTCCCTCCATCACGGCACCGCCGCTCGCGATATTGCTCGCGGCGATACAGCGGGCCGGGAGGGATTCGAACCCCCGACCGTCCGGTTAAAAGCCGGACGCTCTCCCTAACTGAGCTACCGGCCCAGACACGAATCGCTACGAGCAGACCACGGATAAACGTTTAGAAACCGCGTGCGGCGGGGCCGACACCGATGGCCGTTGGCGACCCGAAACGGTTTCCCACCGCCCGTCGTCGCCGCGAGTATGGACTTCGACATGCGCGCGTTCGCGGCCGGCCTCTGTGGATTCGCCTCGACGGCCGGAGAGGAGGCGGCTGCGGCCGACTTCGTCGAGCGCCGACTCGCCGATCTCGGCTTCGAGACGGTCGCGTGGGACGCCGACCCGGAACTCCTCTCCGATCACCCGTCGTTCCCTGACGACCTCGACGCGAGCGACGTGGCGGGCCGCCGCAGCGTCGCGGGCGTCCTCGCGCTCGGCGGCGCCGACGTCGGTGACGGCACCGAGCGCGACGCGGACGACAACGCTGACGACGAGACACCCACCGTCGTTTTAAATGGCCACATCGACGTCGTGCCGGCCGAGCGCACAGAGTGGTCGAGTGATCCCTTCGATCCGATGTGGGAGACGGCCGACGACGGTCGCGAGACGCTCACGGCTCGCGGCGCAGCGGACATGAAGTCGGGAGTGGCCGCGTGCGTTGGCGCGGCAGTCGACGTGCGCGAGCGAGTCGAACGCGGCGAGATCGAGCTTCCAGCGGCCGGCCTGCGGATTGTCGTCGAGGCGGTCGCGGGCGAGGAGGACGGCGGCTACGGCGCGGCCACCGCGGCGCTCGCGAACCCGTATCCCTTCGAGCGCGACGCGGCGATCGTCGCGGAGCCGACCGAACTCCGTCCCGTAATCGCCTGTGAGGGGTCGCTGATGGCTCGGCTGGAACTCACCGGCCGGAGCGCACACGCCGCTACTCGCTGGCTCGGCGAAGACGTTCTCCCGCGGTTCGAGGCGATCCGCGGCGCGTTCGCCGATCTCGAATCCGAGCGCGGCGAGACCGTGACGCATCCGCTGTACGAGGAGTTTCCGGTACCGTGGCCCGTCGTCTGCGGGACGGTCGACGCCGGCTCGTGGGCGTCGACGGTGCCGGCAACGCTCACCGCCGAGTTCCGGATCGGTGTCGCCCCCGGCGAGACCGTCGACGAGGTCGAGGCGATCTTCCGCACCCGACTTGACGAAGTTGTCGCGGACGATCCGTGGCTCCGCGAACACCCGCCGACGTTCGAGCGATTCTCGGTGCAGTTCGAGCCGGCCGAGATCGCCGTCGACGAGCCGGTCGTCGAGGCGGTCCGTGCGGGACTCGTCGACGCCGGTGTTCCGGACGCGGAGCCCACGGGGGCGACGTACGGAGCGGACTCGAGACACTACGTCGAGGCGGGGATCCCGACGGTGATCCTCGGACCGGGGAGCATCGCAGAGGCGCACTATCCTGACGAGACGATCGCGTGGGCCGAGGTGGAGCGTGGGCGAGAGGCAATCGGGAGCGCAGTCGGTCGGTTTGCAACGAGCTACGCCGAGCCGTCGCCGTCGGCGGGCGACGCTGTGAAGTAGCGCTCTAACGCGTCTGTGACGACGGCTCCGGGATCGGCGTTCTGGTTCGAGGCACGGCGTCTCAGTTCGACGTAGGTGTCAGGTGGGAGCTGGAAGCCGATATGACCGAGTTCGACGCCCGCGTCCCGGACCGCGGTCTCGACGTCGCTACCGTCGTTAACTGCCGAGGCGATCGACCGGACCTCCCGAACGGTGAGATCGCCGTCGATCGTTGCCCACGCGAGGAGGTACCGGTCGGTGCCGCCGAGCCGGGCGACGTGTTTCGCCGCGCTCGGCGCGATCCGTCCGCTTGCGACCTGCCGACGGATAGCCTGCGGAAGGTCGTGGACGCGGGCCCACTTGCGGATGAACGCGACTGAGACGTCGTCGCCGGCGCGCTCGGCCGCTTGCTTATACGAGCCGACACCGCGGACGAGCGCCGCGCAGGCGGCCGCGCCGCGGAGTATCAACACGTTATCGTCGTCGCCGACCTCGCCCGCGGCGAAACGGGCGACCGTCTCTGCGGCCTCGGCGACGCTCTCGGGATCGTTCGGATCGAAACCGACGGCGTCGGCCGCCCGGTCGCCGGTCACCGCCGGGTCGGACCGGACGACGGGCTCGCCGACGGGAGAGCGCCGATCGGCGCGTGAGTCCTCGTTCATACCACTCTCTTCGGGTGCGCGTACATAAGCGACGGGCACCGGGGCAGGTTTCGCTTGCGACCGCGACGCGTCCGGCGGCCGACACCGCGACCCGCTTCGCTCGCCGACGCAACCCTTACGCGTCGTGACCGCCAAACGCGGGCATATGACCGACAACCGCGACGACGACCGCCACGAGTTCTCTGCCGGGCAGGGCGTCGACGCCGACTACGAGGAGTTCACCCTCGACCCCGAGGAGATCGACGCCGACCCGAACACGGTCGACCCCGTCGACTCCCGCGTCCTCACCGATATCCTCGACCGCCGAAACGTCGAGAGCGACGCCGTCGACGTCGAGCGACTGATCGATGTCGGGCTCTCATACATGAGCATTAACCGGTATGAGGAAGCGACGGAGACGTTCGAGCGCGCAGCGCAGTTCGCCGAGGAGGACTCACTGGAGGCCCAAGAGGCATGGGTGAACAAGGGCGCGGCTCACGCCGAACTCGAGGAGTTCGACGAAGCGATCGGCGCGTATCAGGAGGCGCTTCGGATCGACGAGGGATCCGAGCACGCCGCGACCGCCGAGACCAACCTCGCGTACGCGCTCTGGGAGTTCGGGCGCCACGAACAGGCGCTTGAACACGCCGAGCGCGCCGTCGAGACCGATCCGCGCTTCGCGGAAGCGTGGTTCAACCGTGGGTTCTTACTCGTCGAGCGGGGCCTTGCCGAGGACGCGGTTACCTGCTTCGACAACGCGATCCGTCTCGGCTACCGGAGCGCCGGCGTCTTAGAGGAGAAAGCCCGCGCGTTAGAGGAAGCCGGCGAACACGAGCAGGCCGAGGAAGTCGCCGACCGCGCCGAGGAGATCCGCCGCGAGGCGGAGGGCCAGATGGTCGAAGAGCAGGCTGGACAGGCCGGACAAGGTGGAATGGGACGGGGTTCGAGGGGACACGGTGCCCCCGGGGGACAGCCGGGCGCTGGCAGGCAGCCGGGTGCCGGCGGCCGCGGCGACGCGAGTGAGAAGCCGGAGCGTGAGCTCCAGGGCGAAGGGCCAGAGGGATTCTGAATGCTCCTTCGCGAGCGCGAGACCCCCGAGGGAACGCTCGTTTCCGTCTGCGACGACGACTGTCTCGGCGAGACGTACGACAACGGTCGCGCAACGATCACCGTCACCGAGTCGTTTTACGGCGGCGACGACGCCGTCGAGGCGGGGCCCGAAGCGGTCGTCGCCGGACTCCACCGCGCACAGGTCGCCAACATCGTCGGCACTGAGGCCGTCGGCGTCGCCGTCGAGGCCGGGCTCGTCGACGAGGAGACCGTCTTGGAGTTCGACGAGACGCGACACGCACAACTGCTCTGGCTGTGAGCGATCGCGAATGAAGCGACTCACGAGAGCCGAGTTGGCCGAGCGGCTGACGCCGCTGCCGCCGTCGGACGCGTTCTGGAGCCGTGCGATCGCCGCCGAGCGTGCCGTGATCGGCGTCGCGTCGGAAGCCGTAGACGGAGAAGACGAACGTGCGAGAGCGAACCGACGGCGACGTGGCGAGCCCGCACCCGACGGCCCGCTCTCGACGGGCGATATCATCGATGTCGGCGAGGACGCGTTCGTCGTCGTCGCGGTCGAGGAAACGCCGTCTGGCGGCCGCCGATACCGAATCGAACTGATCGAGGAGCGCGCGTAGGGTCGGCGGTCAGCCCATCCTCGCGAGGACCGTCCGGCGACCGCGCTCCGCGCCGAGCCCGGCGACGAGAAGGGTCACCCCGGCCGCGACGAGCGCAACGGACCCGGAGACAGCGTCGGTGATCGGACCGACAAGGAGGGCGCCGACGCCGACCGCGACGAGGACGCCGCCCATCAGCGCCAACGCGGCGACGAGTCTGCAGTCGCCGAGGAGGTCGGTCGCAGTGGAACGGGTGTCCGAACCCACGTCCGAGGAGTGGCGAGCCTCGTGTGAGCGGATCTGGTCGGCGGTCGATTCGTCGATCACCCCCTCGTCGGTCCAGCGGTCGAGGGCGTCTCGGAGGGCGTTGGGGTCCAGACGTCCATGCACTGACCGGAATCAAAGAGCGTTCCCCCGAAACGACGGGTCTGACAACGGGATACCGCGAGTTACAGCTCCGCGACGTCTTCGATGGCGTCGGTGAGCGCCTTCACGCTCTCGACCGTATGCTCGCCCATGTGGCCGATACGGAACGTCTCCTCGGCGAGGTCGCCGTAGCCGTTCGAGAAAGCCATGTCGTACTCCTCGTTCACCTCGTCGATCGTCGCCGCGACGTCGATCCCCTGCGTGTTCTCGATGCAGGCGACCGTCTGCGACTCGTACCCCTCTTCGGGGAACATCGCGAAGTGCTCGTCGGCCCAGTCGTGGACGTACTCCATCATCTCGCGGTGGCGCTCGTCGCGAGCCGCATGGCCTTCGTCGAGCATGCGTTTCATCTGTTTGCGGTACGCTAACATGATCGGAATCGCCGGCGTCGAGTGGGTCTGTCCCTTGCGCTCGTAGTAGTCGATCGTGCGGCGGAAACCGCCGTACCACGAAGACGTCCCCTTCTCGACTTCGCGGTCGTACGCGTCCTGGCTGACGACACAGATCGCGAGCCCCGGCGGCATCGCGAACGCCTTCTGCGTCGAGGCGAAGATGACGTCGATGTTGTGCGCGTCGATATCGACGTAGTCGCCGCCGAGCGACGAGACCGCGTCGACGGCGAAGTAGGTGTCCGGGTACTCGCTGATCACGTCGCCCATCTCCTCGATCGGGTTCCGAACGCCGGTCGAGCTCTCGTTCATCACGCCGGCGACCATGTCGTACGTTTTGTCGCTGGCATCGAGCGCCTCGCGGATATCTTCGGGCTTGACCGCGTTCCCCCACTCGTACTCCAGCCGGTCGACGTCCTTGCCGAGCCGCTCGGCGACGTTGGCGTATCGCTCGCTGAACGCCCCGCAGGTCGGGACGAGCACGTGCTCGTCGACGAGATTCAGCGTCGTCGCCTCCCAGAACTCCGTGCCGGAGCCCGTGAGGATGATAACGTCGTTATCGGTGCCGAGGAACGTCTTCGTGTCCTCGACGATAGTAGTATATAAATCGGTCATCCGGTCCATCCGGTGGCCGAACGGGGCCTCCGTCATGGCCTCTATGACGTCGTCGCGGACCTCCGTCGGGCCGGGGATGTACAGCGTCTTGTCGTCGTAGTCGTCTCGGTATTCGCGTTTGTCCGTCACGGGATCCACCTGTTGGATCGTACTGGGGGGCGAACGGGTAT
>LKMY01000132.1 GCA_001564205.1 Nanohaloarchaea archaeon PL-Br10_U2g5 | reverse complement strand
GCTTCGGCCGACGCGGACGAGTCCGAACCCGCCGCTACTACCGAACCCGATGAGACCGGTCCGGTCACTGACGAGGATCCCGAGGAGACCGATACCGCCGATGTCGGCAGCGACAGCGACTCGGAACCATCGACCGGCACGATAGATGGCGAGTCGACTGAGAGTACAGAGGCCGGCGGTCTCGGCGACTTCGACGCGGGACCAGCGGACGACGTCGAAGGCGGATCCGGCGCCGCCGAACCGGATCCCGCCACAGAACCGGATCCCGCCACAGAACCGGATCCCGCCACAGAACCGGATCCCGCCGCCGACCCCGACTCTGCGGCCGCTGACTCCGACCCAGGAACCGAGTCCGGCTCTGACGAAATGTACCAGCTCGACGACGAAGAGCGCGAAGAGATCGAGTCGGAGTTCGGGACCGACTTCTCGACGGGCGGCGAGGTAGACGACCCTGGTGAGGCCGATATCGACGTACCGGATCCCGAGGAGCTCTCGGAGATGCCCGATCCCGAGGCTGACACTACCGAGACCACTGTCGACGACGAGTCAGTGGACACCGAGTCAGTGGACACCGAGTCAGTGGACGACGCGGATCCAGGCGACGAGACGGAACCGGACGCGGAGTCACCGGCGGCGGATGTCGATCTTGAAACCGCCGCTGTCGACGCCATGGCGGCGCTCGACGACGGCGACGGCGCCGACCGGGAAGCAGTGGTCTCGGCCGTCGTCGACGACTACGGCGCCGACACCGGCGCGGTCGAGGACGCCATTCAAGACGCGCTGATGAGCGGAAAGTGTTACGAGCCGGGAGAGGGCGTGCTCAAGCCGATCTGATGGCCTCGGACGCGAGCGTCGCCGTCGAGCCGGTGGTCGGCGAGCCGGCCGCCGTCGCCGATCTCGGTCCCGGCGGCGAGCGAGCACTCCTCGTCGCGGACGTCCACGCCGGGATCGAGGTCGGGCTTCGCTACGAGCGCGGCGTCGAACTCGACAGCCGCGCGGACGAGCGCCGCGAGCGGCTCTGTGCGCTGATCGCCGAGACCGACGCGGACCGACTGGTCGTGCTCGGCGACCTCGCCCACCGGATCGGCGCGCCCGAGGGCGACGAGCGCGAGGAGTTACAAACGCTACTCCGTGCGATCACGGACCGCGTCCCGATGACGCTCGTCGAAGGGAATCACGACGCGGGCGTCGCCAAGGCCTTTGCGGACGCCATCGACGTGATCGGTCCGAGAGGCGGACTGATCGAACACACCCGATCCGATTCGGGCACCGACCGAGTCGGCGGCATCGGCGTCTGTCACGGCCACACGTGGCCCGACCCCGAACTGCTCGCCGCCGACGTGGTGTGTATGGGTCACGAACACCCGCAAGTTCGACTGGCGGACTCGGTGGGTGGCTCACGCGTACAGCGCGCGTGGCTCCGCGGAGAGATCGCTCCCGGAGCGTTCGTTGAGCGCCGAGACGAGCGTGCGGATTCGACCGAAGACCCGGCCGAACTCGTCGTCTTTCCGGCATTCAACGAGCGTTCGGGAGGAACGTGGGTCAACGTCGACGGGCAGTCGTTCCTTGCGCCGTTCCTCCCCGACGCGCTCGCGTCCGGTGACGCGTACCTGCTGGACGGAACCCGGCTCGGAGACTACCGTCGGGTGTGACTGACCCGAAACGCGCGGCGTCTCACTCGTCGACCGGCCGGAATCGGAACCCGTCCCACGACTGGCTCGCCGGCTCGCGGATACCGATACCCGGCTCGCGGAGCTCGTCAGCGTAGACGGGTTCGACGCGGTCGCCGATGGCGACGTCGAACTGGTCGGCCGAGCCGTCTTCCTGTTCCGCGATCTGTCCGAGCGCGCGAACCGGCGGCCCGTCGTAGTCGTCTCCCATTGCGAACTCGACGATAGCGAGGGTGTTCGGCTCCCGCACTCCCGGCGGAGTCGCCGTCGAAGTCGTCCACGTGATCACGCGAGCCTCGTGCTCGCGAAGGTCGACCGTCCCGACACGCTCGGTGCCGCCCGGCCCGATCGGGTGTGGCGGATACGACACCACGCCGCCCGCGTACTCGGCCGCCTCAAATGTCTGTTCGTCGTTGCGCTCCGTCGTGTCGGACTCAGGCTCGCTCATTTGCTTCCCTCCAGAATCGCCGTGGTCACGCAGTTACCGAACCCGCCGACGTTACACGCGAGGCCGGTCTCGGCCTCGACCTGTCGCGGACCGGCGTCTCCGGTGACTTGCTTGAATATCTCGTACACCTGTGCGACACCGCTCGCCCCGAGCGGATGCCCCTTCGATTTGAGCCCGCCGGAGGTGTTGATCGGGAGGTCGCCGTCGCGGTCGGTGACGCCCGCTTCGACCGCCTTCCATCCTTCGCCCTTCTCGAAGAAGCCGAGGTCCTCGCTCTGGAGAAACTCGAGGATGGTGAACATGTCGTGGAGCTCCGCGACGTCGATGTCGTCAGGACCGATCCCAGCCATCTCGTAGGCGATCTCAGCGGAGTCGACGACGCCGCCCATCGTCGTCGGGTCGACGCGCTCGTGGACGACGTGCGTGTCCGTCGCGCCGCCGATTCCCGAAATCACGGCGTACTCGTCGTCCGGGACGTAGTCGGCGGCGACGGACTCAGGACAGAAAACGAGTGCCGCAGAGCCGTCCGTGATCGGACAGAAGTCGTACAGGCGGAGCGGATCGGCAACGACCGGCGAGTTCAACACGGTGTCGAGATCCACCTCCTTCTGGAACTGGGCGTGCGGGTTGTCTACGCCGTTTGCGTGGTTCTTCACCGCGACCTTGCCGAGGCTCTCGCGGGGCGCGTCGTACTCGTCGAGGTAGCGCCGCGCGGTGAGCCCGGCGAAGGAGGGGAGCGTGACACCGTGTTTGTACTCGACCGGGTGCGTGAGCGACGCTATCACGTCGGTCGCCTCCGAGGTCGTCCGGTGAGTCATCTTCTCACCGCCGACCAACAGTGTGAGGTCGCTCGCCCCGGAGGCGACCGACTGCCAGGCGGCGTACACACCCGCGCCGCCGGACGAGGACGTCTGGTCGATCCGGGCGGTGTAGGCGGGCATCGCGTCGAGGTCGTGTGCGAGCGCGTTCGGGACGCCGGTCTGGCCCTCGAACTCGCCGCTGGCCATGTTCGAGACGTACAGGTGATCGAGGTCGTCGCCATCGATACCGGCGTCGGTGAGCGCTGCCGCCCCCGCCTCAGCGAGCAGCTCGCGCACCCAGGCATCGCGCTGCCCGAACCGGGTCATCGACACGCCAATGATCGCTACGCGTTCCATACTCGTGGATCCACGGGCGGTGCCTAAAACGTACCTCTCTGGGACCGTCGACTCCTCAGCGGGGTGCCTCCTGTCCCGTCTCCGACGCGCCTCCGATCACTCCGCGCGGCGTCCGGCGTGCCCGGGGTAGTCGCGCTCAAACCGCGAGCCGATCTCCTCGCGGTCGAACCGGATGACGACCGGCCGACCGTGTGGACACGCGTAGGGGTTCTCGCAGTCGTCGAGCCGGTCGAGCAGGTCGACGACCCGTCCCTCGGTCAGCGAGGTGTTCCCAGTCACTGACGGGTAACACGCCAGGTCAGCGAGCAGCTCGTCGACGATGTCGGTCACTGGCTCCTCGCCGTCGGTGGCATCGCCGACGAGTGCAGTGAGAACGTCGCGAAGGAGGCCGGGATCGAGCGCGGCGTCGAAGACCGCTGGAACCGCGCTGACGGCGACCTCGCGCTCGCCAGCGCGGCCGGCCCGAAAGCCGACTTTGGCCAGATCGTCGACGAACTCGTCGAACAGCGCCGCCTCCCGCGCCGTCAGCTCGATCCGCACCGGCTCCGCGAGCGCCTGGGCGTCCGCTCCGTCCGCGAAGACGGCCTGCAGCCGCTCGTAATTCACCCGCTCGTCGGCGGCGTGCTGGTCGATCAACAGGAGCCCGCTCGGCGTCTCCGCGACGACGTACGTCTCGTGGAGCTGGCCGAGCACCCGCAGCGGCGGCAGCGAGTCGTACGTTCGCTCCTCGGTGGTCGCCTCGCCGTCGAGCGTCCGTTGGTCGGTCGAACGGGCCGGTCGCGAGTCGGCCCCAGCCACCGCGGATTCCCGCGATTCGGAGCGGTCACCGGCATCAGCATCATCGTCGTCGGAGCGAGCGCCGGCATCGGCGTCGGGAGTTACGCCGGACTCCGTTTTGACTCGCTCCTCGTCGGCCACGTCGCTGTCGACGGTGTCCGTCGATTCAGACTGCCAGCTCCGAGGCGACGGCGGATCCGACCGGACTCCGCCCGTCTTCGCGTTCGTTTCCTCCCGTTTCTCAGCGCCGTCGCCCACGTCATCGATCGCCCACGCGTCCTCGTCGTCGGGGTCCAGCTCCGACGGCTCGCCCGCTGACTCCGCCGAGACCGCCTCACCGGTCGCCTCGACAGAACCGTCGTCGGATGCTTCCGTGTCCGATCTCCCGTCGAGTGCGGCGCGCTCGTGATCGGTTCCAGCGCCGCCGACAGCCTCTGAGTCCGGTGTCTCCGGGCGGACCGCGACCGCATCGGGTGCCGACTGACCACGGGGGGCGGTCGACCGAATCAGCCCGTGGTCGAGCAGCGCCGACTCGACAGCATCTTCGACAGCGGTCCGGACCGCAGTCTCCGCGTCGAATCGGACCTCCAGCTTGCGGGGGTGGACGTTCACGTCGACATCGCTTGGTGGCACCTCGACGAACAGTACCGCGAAGGGGTAGCGATCGGGCGCTAGCTGACCGCCGTACGCGTCGAGTACGGGCTCACGCAGTGCGCTCGCGGTGACGTACCGATCGTTGACGTACGTGGCGAGGTAGTCACGGGTCGACCGGGTCGTCTCGGGATGCGAGACGAGTCCAGTCACGCGACGGACGGGCGGATCATCGCTGCCGCCGCTCTCCGGTGTCCACTCCACGTCCACCATCGCTTCCGCGACTTCGCGGCCGTAGACGGCGAGGACGGCTGACCGACGGTCGCCGTTCCCCTCGGTCGCGAACGTCTCGCGACCGTCGTGTTCTAACGAGACGGCGACGTCCGGATTCGCGAGCGCGTAGCCGGTTACCACGGTGTTGACGTGGTCGAACTCGGTGGCCGTTCGCTTGAGGAACTTCTTGCGCGCGGGGGTGTTATAAAAGAGGTCGTCGACCTCGATGGTCGTTCCCTCCGGACAGCCCGCGGGTCGTACCTCTCTCACGTTCCCTCCCTCGACGGTGATCTCCGCGCCGGCCGCGGCGCCGGCGGGCCGCGATCGAACGGTGAGCCGCGACACCGCGCCGACGGTGTACAGCGCCTCGCCGCGGAAGCCGAGCGTAGCGACGCCGCGGTCGAGGTCGTCGATAGTCGATAGCTTCGAGGTGGCGTGCTCTGCGACCGCCGCCTCCAGCTGGTTTTCGGGGATGCCGACTCCGTCATCGCGGACGCGAATCCCTTCCGCACCGCCGGACTCGACCGCGACGGCGACGCGGGTCGCTCCGGCGTCGAGGCTGTTCTCGATCAGCTCCTTGACGACGCTCGCCGGGCGCTCGACGACTTCGCCGGCCGCGATGCGCTGGACGGTCTGCTCGTCCAGCCGTTCGATCTCTGGCGGCTCCATTACGCTCTGTTGGTCGGACGAGAGCGTACTTGAAACCGTTGTCG
>LKMY01000013.1 GCA_001564205.1 Nanohaloarchaea archaeon PL-Br10_U2g5 | reverse complement strand
GTCCGCTTCTCGGCGAGGCGGTCGGCCAACGCCTCCGTGATCGTCACCGGGCCCTGGTCCTCGGCGGACCCCTGTTTCGGCTCGTCATCAGACATACGGTCATCAAGGCGGGTCCGTTAGAAAGGCCTGTCGGGGACGGGATCGGCGTCGGTCAGCCGAAGACCGAGGGCGGTCACCGGCCATCGTCTCGCGGACCGGGTCGTACTGAGTTACTGGTCGCGCTCGGAGCGTTTCGTCGACGCCGCGTCGTCGACGGCGTCGACGTAGCGTTCGAGAAACTCCTCGCGAGAGAGCCCGTCGGATTCGATAGAGAGGATTAGCGATTCGAGCCCGTCGCGGGGTTGGTGACAGAGCTCGTCGTCGCAGTCGGTACAGAGGTATTCGAACGCCTTGTCGCGCCGGGTCCACCGGTCGCCCTCCTTATCGTACTCGCGCGCGTCCTCGCGCAGCACCGACTCCCCACACGCGATGCAGATCACCGATCTCCGGTCCCGGCTTTTCCGGGAGCGCCACATATCTGTATTCTCGATCCCCCGCCACTTAGCGTTTTGTACCCGGTCGGACCGACAGAGTGGCGGCGCGTGTTCGGTCGCGGTTCAGGATGGGACGACCCGCCCGTACTTCCATACCATCCGCGCGCATACACCACTCCATGACGGACACGCGGATCGGCGTCGACGTCGGTGGCACGTTCACTGACGTGGCGCTGCTCGTCGACGGCGACCTCACGACCGCCAAGGTGCCGACCACGACCGATCAGCAGATCGGCGTCATCGACGGGATCCACAAGGCCTGCGAGACGGCCGGGATCGAGCCGACCGATATCGACCGGTTCGCCCACGCGATGACGGTCTCGGTGAACGCGCTCCTCGAACGCGACGGCGCACGAACCGCGCTCGTCACGACGGCGGGATTCCGCGACGTCTTGGAGATCGGCCGGCAAGCGCGCCCGGACCTGTACGATCTGAACGCGGAGAAGCCGGAGCCGCTCGTCCCCCGACGACGACGCTTCGAGATCGACGAGCGCGCCGCTCCTGGCGGGATCGAAACGCCGGTCGACGACGATGCGATCCGAGAGACCGCGGCGGAGATCGCGGCCACGGACGCCGAAAGCGTCGCTGTCTGTCTGTTACACGCGTACGCGCACCCGGAAAACGAACAACGAGTCGCGAACGTGCTCCGAGAAGCGCTCGACGTGCCGGTCTCCGCCTCCTACGAGGTGCTCCCGGAGTTCCGCGAGTACGAGCGCACGGCGACGACCGTCGCCGAAGCGTACGTGTCGCCCGGGACGGGCGGGTACCTCGGCCGACTACTGAAAAGCGCCCGCGACGAGGGGCTTCCGGACCCGCGGATCATGGGCTCGAACGGCGGCGTCGCCGACGTGGAGACGGTCCGCGAGAACGCGATCCGAACGGTGCTGTCCGGGCCGGCTGCGGGCGTGATCGGAGCGGCGACAGTCGCGGGCGGCGACCGCGGGACCGACAAGGTCGGAGATGGCTCCGTCGAGGGCGTCGTCACCTTCGACATGGGCGGCACGTCGAGTGACGTGAGCCTCGTCCGCGAGGGGACGGCCGCACGGACGTCTGACGCGGAGATCGACGGGATCCCGATCCGAACGCCGATGGTGGACGTGGAGACGGTCGGCGCGGGCGGCGGCTCGATCGCGTGGACCGACGCCGGCGGCGCGCTGCGCGTCGGTCCGGAATCAGCGGGTGCGGAGCCCGGTCCGGCCTGCTACGGCAGGGGTGGGACCCGGGCGACAGTCACCGATGCGAACGTCGTGCTCGGCTATATCGGCGCGAACACCGCTCTCGGCGGCGAGCTCTCGATCGACGTCGACGACGCCGCCGCCGCGCTCGACCGCTTGGCGGACGCGACCGGACTGGGAGACGCGACCGACGCCGCCCGCGGCGTTCATCGGGTCGCGAACGCGACGATGACGCGGGCGATCCGATCGGTGACGGTCAAACGGGGTCACGACCCGCGTCGGTTCGGCCTCGTCGCCTTCGGCGGAGCGGGGCCGATACACGCCGCCGCGCTCGCCGACCGCCTCGGCGTCTCAAGGGTTATCGTTCCCGGCCCCGCCGGCGTGTTGTCGGCGTACGGCCTGCTCGCAGCCGACGAGTCACACGACGCGGTCCGGACCGTCCGGCTCCCGCTCTCGGAGCCGGACGCGGATACCCCGATAACCGACGCCGTGCCGGGAGCCGGCAAGGGGTTGGGAGCCGAGAACGGATCAGTCGCCGACGCGGCGGCGGCGACCTACGACGAGCTGACCGATCGGGTGCTCGCGGACGCCTCGGACCCGACTGCGGCGCGGATCGAACGGGCGGCCGACTGCCGGTATGCCGGTCAGAGCTTCGAGCTGACGGTGCCGGTCGAGACGGCTGCTTTCGAGCCGAACGCCCTCGTCGAGCGGTTCCACGACGTGCACGAGCGCGCCTACGGCTACCGACTCGACGGGGCGGTCGAGGCCGTGAACCTCCGAGTCACGGCGACGATCGAGAACGACCCACCGACCGTGCGGCACGTGGGGGAGGAGACGGCCGAACGCGGGAGCCGCAACGCGACGTTCCCGGAGACGGGGACCGTCGAGACGACTGTGTACGACCGGGCCGCGTTGTCGGTCGGCGATCGGGTCCGGGGACCCGCCGTGCTCGAACAGGCCGAGAGCACGACGGTCGTTCCACCGGCATGGGCGGCCGGAATCCGGGGGGGTGGCGCGTTGGTGCTCGATCGGACGTCGCAAACGGAGGACGAACGATGACGACCGACGTCGATCCGGTGACGCTCGAAGTGTTTCGCAACCAGCTGGAAGGAATCGCCGAGGAGATGGGACAGCTGCTGATTCGCGGCGCGTACTCTCCGAACATCAAAGAGCGACAGGACTGCTCGACTGCGCTGTTCGACGCCGACGGGAGGATGGTCGCGCAGGCGGAACACATCCCCGTCCACCTCGGTGCGATGCCGGAGGCCGTCGCCGCCGTCCGCGACCGCGACCCGGATCCGGGAGACGTGTTCGTGCTCAACGACCCGTTCACCGGCGGGACGCACCTGCCCGACGTGACGCTCGTCTCGCCGATCGCACTCGACGGGGAGAACGGTTCGGGGATACTCGGCTACGCCGTTTCTCGCGCTCATCACGCCGATGTGGGTGGAATGACGCCGGGGAGTATGCCGGCCGGCGCGCGCGAGATCTACCAAGAGGGGCTCCGAATCCCACCGACTCGACTGGTGACGGCCGGCGAGCGCGACGAGGCACTGCTCGATCTGCTGCTCGCGAACGTCCGGAATCCGGACGAGCGCCGCGCGGACTTCCGAGCACAGATCGCGGCGAACGAGCGAGCCGAGAGCCGCCTTCGAGACCTCGTCGACGAACACGGTCTCGACCTCGTCGAACGCGCGTTCGACGCGGTGATCGACTACTCCGCAGACCGGATCATCGAAGAGATTCGATCGCTTCCCGACGGCACGTACGAGGCGGCAGACGTGTTGGAGGGTGACGGCGTGACCGACGAAGACATCCCGCTCCGCGTCGCGGTAACGGTCGAGGGGGCGCGGATCGACGTCGATTTCGCGGGGACCGCGGACCAGGTGGAGGGCAACTTCAACGCGCCGCTGGCGATCGCGAAGAGCGCGACGTACTTCGTCATTCGCTGCGTGACTGACCCCGAAATTCCGCCGAATCACGGCTGTTATGAACCGATCCGGATCGACGCCCCAGCGGGATCGCTTCTGAACCCCTCACCGCCGGCAGCGGTCGTCGGCGGGAACGTCGAGACGAGCCAACGCGTCACCGACGTCGTCTTCGCCGCCTTCGCGAACGCCGTCCCGGACCGCGTTCCCGCTGCGAGCCAGGGAACGATGAACAACCTCACGATCGGCGGGCGGAGCGGAAGCGGGGCTGACGGCGGCTCGTTCACCTACTACGAGACGATCGGCGGCGGGTTCGGGGGGCGGTCGACGAAAGACGGGATGGACGGCGTGCAGGTCGGAATGACGAACACCCTGAACACGCCCGTCGAATCGCTGGAGACGGAGTACCCGCTCTCTGTCGTGCGTTACGCGCTCCGCGAGAACAGCGGCGGCGACGGGCGACACCGCGGCGGGCTGGGTATCGAGCGCTCAGTTCGGGTGGAGACGAATGCGACGGTGTCCCTCCTCACCGAGCGCCGCCGCCATGCGCCCGCGGGGGTCGACGGCGGCCGCCCCGGCGAGCCGGGCGAGAACCTGATCGACGGCGCACCCGTCGCCGCGAAGACGACGGTCGACGTGTCTTCCGGAACGACGGTGACGGTTCGAACGCCGGGCGGCGGCGGCTACGGCGATCCGCAAAAACGGAATGCAGAGGCGGATGCGGCGGATCGAGCGGACGGGAAGGTGACGGACAGATGACTGACCGAGGGAGGCGACCCGTCTCCGCCATCGGTCAGTTCAATGTATACATCTATTAGGGTGGACTCACACCGTCCGATATGCCCATCACCGAATCCGATCTGCCGGGGGTCGGCAAGAAGTTCGAGATCGAGCTGAAAGACGGCGAGATGATCGTCGTGATCCACAACACGGGGAAACGCGAGCTGTTCTACCGGCCCGATCGGGACGCCGACTCCGAGAAGGTGTTCGAGTTCAACGACGACCTCGCCCGAAAGATCGGCTCGATCATCGAGGGCGCGCACTTCCAGCCGATCGAGCCGGATACGCAGGAGACGACGCTCCCCGGCGGGATTCTCTTGGAGTGGTACGAGCTCCACCCCGGCTCCCCGCTCGTCGGCGAAACGCTCGAAAGCGCGGACATCGGGAACCGGACCGGGCTTGCGATCGTCGCGATCCAGCGTGAGGCGGAGGTCATCGACAGCCCGGCCGCCGGCACCACGCTCCGCGAGGGCGACACGCTGATCGGCGTCGGCACCCGTGAGAACTGCACGGCGTTCGAATCGATACTTTCGGAATGATCGGCCGCTCCCCCTGCTCAGCCAACCCAGAGGTGCTCGCCGATGGCTGACGCGCTCCTCGAACTGGGGATCATGTTCGCGACGATCGCGGGCGTCGGGGCGCTCGCGAACCGGCTCGGCCAGTCGGTGATCCCGTTCTACATCGTCGCCGGGATGGTCCTCAGCGAGTTCGTCCTCGGGCGGGTCGCGCTCCCGGTTCTCGGGACCGCGTTTATTCCGGAGTCGGAGTTCATCACGATCGGCGCCGAGCTCGGGATCGTCTTCCTCCTGTTTTTCCTCGGGCTGGAGTTCAACCTCGACCGCCTGCTCGACCGGAAACGACAGATCGGCATCGCGGGGACGATCGACCTGGCGAACTTCGGCGCCGGATTCGTCATCGGGTGGCTCGTCTTCGGCGCGTTCCTCCCGGCGTTTCTGATCGCGGGGATCATTTACATCTCCTCGTCCGCGGTGATCACGAAATCGCTCATCGATCTCGGCTGGATCGCCAACGACGAGTCGGAGCCGATGCTGGGCACGCTCGTATATGAGGATCTGTTTATTGCCGTCTACCTCGCGGTCGCGTCGGCGATCGTCCTCGGCGGCGGGGACGTCGGTGCGGCGGCGTTCGACATCGGTGTCGCGCTCGCGTTCATCCTCGTGCTCCTGTTATTGGTCTACTTCGGCACCGCGGCGTTCGCCCGACTCGTCGAGATGGACGACCGCGAGTTCATCGTCCTTCGGGTGGTCGGTGTGCTCGTGTTGATCGCCGGCGCAGCGCTCACGCTTGGCGTCAGCGAGGCGGTGGCTGCTTTCTTCGTCGGGATGGCGTTCTCCGCGACCGACCACGTCCACCAGATCGAAGAGCTGCTCGAACCGCTGCGTGACACCTTTGCCGCGGTGTTCTTCTTCTGGATCGGGCTCGTCACCGACCCGCTGCTGTTCGGCTCAGTCGCCGCGTTCATCGCCCTCGCGGTGATCGTGACGACGCCGACGAAGCTCGTCACGGGCTTTCTGGGCGGTCGGGCCTTCGGCCTCAACACGCTGCGGTCGACCCGAGTCGCACTCGGGATGACGACCCGTGGTGAGTTCTCGCTGATCATCGCGACGATCGCGATCACCGGGGCCGAAGCCGGGACGTTCGATCCGGCGCTCGCTGCGACGATCAACGCGTTCGCCGTCGGTTACGTGCTCGTGATGGCGATTCTCGGCACGACGCTTATGCAGTACTCCGCGCCGTTCGAGTCCTTCACCGTTTCGTGGCTGGACGCACCGGTGTCGGAGGAAGACGCCGAGACGGCCGACTGAGGCGGGTTTCGGCGCACACGACGCAGTTACGGTGTCGTTACCGGGAGAGGGGTGCTTTTGAACCCCGAGTGTCGCTGCCGAATCGCTCTCGGCCCGTATGAGCGTCTCGCGGTCGGTCTTGCCGCCTGCAGTCACTCTGCGAGAGTCTGCTGTACGGTCGGTATAACAATACACTCATTCTCCAATGATGACCACAGATGCCAGTCGCTGCCACTGCTCGCCGAGACAGTTCGGAGCGTCACGAACGCCGGAGTCGATCCCGAAACAGCAGCGCCGCCGCCGTTCGCTCTCTCCCAGCTAGCACCCGGCCTGACTCGGTCGCAAAACGGTGGGTGTGACGCGGTGGACGGATCCAGATACGCGCTGGTGGCGGTCGCGCTTCTGTGCGTGCTCACGCTCGGTACGGCCGCGACGACGCTCGAATCGGCAGTAACGACGGACCCCGCCGACGAGATCGATATCGATTGGGATTCGGTACCGATCGGTCAGAGTACCGCCGCCGACATTCTTGAGGCCATCGAAGAGGAATCATCGAGCGCGACTGACACGGCCGAGACGGATCTCGACGGCGATTCGGAGGCCCCGGCGGAACGAGACGCGGAATCGGACCGAAGCGCGGGAGCAAGCTCGTCGGCGAGTGACGCCGGCGACTCCGGATCAGCTGCCACGGCGGAGACGCTCTGGGATCGGCTGTTAGCGCTTTTCGCGGCACTCCTTCGGGTCCTGATACCGATCGCGGCTATCCTGGCTCTGGCGCTCCTCGCGTACCGATATCGAGAGCGCCTTCGCGGCCGGCTCACGCGAACCTCGCCCGACGACGCTTCGGGGATACTACCTGCGTCGCGGTGGCCGGACGGTGAGCCGGTGACCGCGGTCGATCGCGCGTGGGTGGCGATGGTCCGCGCCGCCGGTCCCGAACGACCGGAGACGATGACGCCCGCCGAGTGCGCCGTGGCCGCACGTGAGTCCGGCCTCGACGAGGAGGCGGTCGAACTCATCACGAGCGCGTTCGAGCGCGTCCATTACGGCGGCGCCTCCGCTGACGATTTCACTGAGTCCGCACAACGGGCCCTTCAACGGCTCGACGGGCATCCGGAGGCGACTGCCGCCGTGCCGATCGGTATCGCGATCCGAGAGGGGCCGCAATGACCGATGCGACCGCGACGCGTTCAGCGCTCGGGCGGGTCGCGCGCGGGTCGCTGCTGTTGATCGGCGTCGCGGTGTTTCTCGTCGGGTTGGCCGCCGCGCTCGTTCCGGACGCCGCTGAACCGCGCGCAGTAACCGCGCTCGTCGAGGCGCTCGGAAGCGACTACCTCGTCGTCGCATTCATCGGTCTCGGGGCGGCGGCGCTCGCACTGCTCGTCACGCTGTGGCGACGGCTGAGCGGCGTCGACGAGGCGGTCCCACCGGCCGTCGAAGGGGTGCAGTCGGCACCGCATCCGGGGTCGGCGTTCGATCGCTCGTTCCACGGTTCGTTCGGCCGCTTGGCGCCGTCGACCCGAGACCGGCTCCGAGAGGCGGCGATCCGGTCGGTCATGCGAACGCGCCACTGCTCACGGGACGCGGCCGCACAGCGGGTCGGCGAGGGAACGTGGACGGACGACGCGGTCGCGTCCGAGCTTCTGGCCGACCACAGGGGTGTACTCACCCGGCTGCGAACGCTCGGTCCGGGCACCGGGACCGTCGAACGGACGATTGGTGCGATCGAGGAGATAGAGACCGACACGCCCGCGGAAGGGCAGACGACGGACCTCGGTCCGGACGAGGGAGGCGCCCGATGACGACGGTGCGTCGGACGCGTCGCTGGCGCGGCGTCGTCGCCGTCGTCCTCCTTGCGCTCGCGGTCGGTGTGGTGGCGAAACGACCCTCCCTCCTGCTCGTGGCCGCGACCGGCATCGCGTTCGCGGCCTATCCGGCGGTCACGACCCCACCCGAACTCGACGTCTCCGTAGAGCGGCGTCTCGACGTCGACTCTCCCGCGGTCGACGACACCGTCACGGTTACGACGACGCTTCGAAACGAGGGGACAGAGATGCTGACCGATCTCAGGGTGGTCGACGGCGTTCCGGCGATGCTCTCCGTCGTCGACGGGTCCCCCCGAGTCGCGACTGCGCTACGACCGGGCAAGGAGGCAACGATCGAGTACGCCGTTCGGGCCGAACGCGGCGTTCACCGCTTCGAGCCGACGACGGTCGTCGGGCGGGACATCAGCGGCGGCACCGAGGTCGAGACGACGGCCGCGACGAAGACGGTTATCGAGTGCAGCGCACGGATTCCGGCGGTTCCGCTCCGAAAGCTGACACGGAACCGGACCGGACAGCTCGTCACGGACCGAGGCGGAAGCGGTCTCGAGTTCCACCGAATCAAAGCGTACGAGCGCGGCGACCCCGTGGGTCGTATCGATTGGCGACGGTTCGCGCGGAGCAGAGAGCTCACGACCGTCGAGTTCCGCGAAGAGCGGCTCGCCGAGGTGGTCCTCTGTGTCGACACGCGAGCGATCGCCTACCGGGCCAGGTCCCCGAACGATCCGCACGCGGTCGCTTCCGCCGTCGACGCGGCGGAGCGGATCGCCGAGTCCCTGTTCGCTTCCGGACACAGCGTCGGACTGGCGACGATCGGCCGGGGGTCCTGCTGGCTCCCGGCCGGGTCGGGACCGGATCACGAAGACCAGCTCCGGGCTCGTCTTTCGACGCACCCGTCGTTCTCGATGTCTCCACCCCCGCCGTCCGAGACGGTCGACGACGAAGACGCCGACCTGGACCGGCAGCTCTCGGTCCTCCGTGAGCGGCTTGGCACCGTTCAGCTGTTCCTGTTGACACCGCTTTGCGACGACGGCGCAACTCGCGCAGCGCGGACCTTCGAGGCGGCTGGCTGCGCCGTGACAGTCGTCAGTCCGGACGTGACGACGGACGCGACTGCAGGCGCGCGATTAGCCCGAATCGGGCGGCGAAACCGGCTCCGAGCGCTTCGAAGCGCGGGGATCCCGACGGTCGACTGGCGTCCCGACGATCGGCTCGGAACCGCCCTGGCGACCGTCGAGCGGTGGGGGCCATGATCGACGCGGAACGGCGGCAATCGAGAGCGGCCGATGCCTCGCTGTTCCGCCGCCGGCCTGCTCGAACGAGCGGTGCGATCGCTGTCGTGCTTGCCGCCGTCGCCATCGCACTCGTCGCGGACGACCCGGGACAGCGTCGAATCCTCGCCGTCGCGCTCGTCGGCGTCACCGGCTTCATCGCCGGCGGGACGCTGTGGCGACGAGACCGGTCGGCCGGCGTCACTGTCGTCGCCGTCGCTGTCGCGATTATCGGGACCCTCGTTCTCGTCTCCGCGCTGGGGCTCGGTCTCACGCGCCCGCCGCGGTACGTCGAACGGATCGAACTCCTCCCCGGCCTCGCGGGACTGTGGCTGCTCGCGGCCGGGCTCGTTCCGCTCCGTCTCGGCTCGGAGCGGGTACTCGTAGACGCCGGAACCGGACTGGTGTTTCTCACGGTGCTGGCCGGCGGCGTGATCCAGTCGTCACCGCCGCGAACGCTGCTCCTCGCCGGCGTGGTGACGATTGTGGCGTGGGATATCGCGGAGAACGCGGTCTCGCTCGGCGGCCAGCTCGGCGTCGCGGCCGGAACGGTCCGGGCGGAGGCGATTCACGCCGTGGGGACCGGCGTCGTCGGTGCCGCTACCGTCGGACTCGTCCTCTTTATTAACGGATTGAACGTCGACGGGGTCCCGTTCGCGGGACTGATAGCGATGCTCGTCGCCGGCGTCGCTCTGACGCTTTTTTATAATCGTTGACGCGGGGTGTCCGACGCGGGTGTTCCGCTCCGACGAGCGGGCTGACCGCTACGCGGCGGCTATCTGTGGAACCTCGACGCGATCGAGTATTTCCGCGATCACGTCGGTCTCCTCGACCCGGTCGACCCGCGCGTCAGTCGTCAAGCGTAGCCGGTGAGCCAGCGCTCGCGGCGCGACGGTCTTCACGTCGGCCGGCGTCGCGTACGAGCGCCCCCGCACGACGGCGAGCGTCCGGATCGCCTCGAAGAATCGCTGGACACCCCGCGGTGAGACGCCGGATTCGACGCGCTCGTCGAGCCGGGTCTCGCGGGCAACGGTCAGCAGGTACCGCCGGACCGGGACTGCCACGCGGACCCGTTCGGGTGACGCTCGGAGCTCGTCGACGAGACGCGGCGTACACACTCGTTCGACGGACGGCGATCTGTCCGTGCGAGACGCCCGCCGGTCGATCAGCTCCATCTCGCCGTCGAAATCGGGGTACCCGAGACTCGTTTTGATCATGAATCGGTCCTTCTGTGCCGCCGGCAGCTCGAAGGTCCCGTCCATCTCGACGGGGTTCTGCGTCGCTAACACGACGAACGGTTCAGGGAGTCCGTGGGTCGTTCCGTCGACGGTCACCTGTCCTTCCTCCATCGCCTCTAAGAGGGCGGCCTGCGTCTTCGGCGGAGCGCGGTTGATCTCGTCGGCGAGCACGACGTTCGCGAACACCGGACCGGGCTGGAAGTCGAAACCGCTGGAACGCTCATCGAAGACGTTCGAGCCGGTGATGTCGCTCGGAAGGAGGTCCGGCGTGAACTGGATCCGTGAAAAGGAGAGCCCGAGGGCGTCCGCCATCGCTCCGGCCGTCAGCGTCTTTCCGGTTCCCGGAACGTCTTCGAGGAGGACGTGGCCGTCCGCGAGGGCGCCGACGAGTATCGTCCGCAACACCGATCGGTCGGCGATGACGGCGCTCCCGACCTCGTCGAGTATCGACTCACACCGCACCAGAACGTCGTTCGGCTCCATACTGGCGCCATCCGGCCCACGTCCGGATTGTTATGCCCGTACTATCTCCGCGGAAGCACGTCTAAGCGGCGCCAAACAGCACCGTTCGTCTCTCACAGAACGCCTCGCTTTCCGGGAGTACTTCACTCTCTCTACTCAGCCAGCTCCGCGAACACCGCGTCGACCATCTCACCGGTGTCGTCGATGATCGCGTCCAGCGCTTCGTCGTCGACGGCGAATCCGAGCAGGCGGGCAACCTTCATGATCGAGACGTGGTAGACGAGCTGTTCGTTCGGGGCGGTCTCCTGGATGATCATGTTACAAGGGAACAGCGCGCCGATCCGGCCGTCCGTCGCGTCGAGCGCGCGATCAGCCACCGCCGGGTTACAAGCGCCGAGCACGTAGTACGGGTCGCGGTCCGCAGCGACCTTCTCGTTGAGCAGTTCGGAGGGCGAGAACTCCACGGGGACGCCGAAACCGGCGTTTGCACACACCTCACGGACGCGTTCGATCGCCGACTCGTGGTCGGTCGCGAGCGTGATCTGCTTTTCGCCGTACTCCTCGGGGTCGAGCTCGTGCGGATCGAACGGGAGAGTCATACAGTCGGTTCGTCGCGTTCACACAAAAGGCCCGCGGCGGTCCGAGCTACTCGGTCGCGACCGGTCCGCGCCCGACGAGCCCCTCGAGTTCCGTGACGAACTCGCTGCGGCTCTCGAACAGCGGCACCTCGGAGTCCGCGAGCACGCCGTCGAGCTCGCGAGGTCCGTCCGGGGTCCGAATGACGGCATCTCCCTCCTGTGTGCGCACGTCGCTGCGTTTCGCTGGCCACGTGAGCCGGGACGCGACGCGAGCAATCGGCTCGCCGGACACATCCGGCCCCTCGCCGAGCTCGACGGCCGGTTCGGCCTCCTCGGCTGCTTCGTCGGTATCGCTCATGCTCTGCGATTCCGCTCCGGCGACACTAATGGTTTCGATGCGAATCGGGCAACCGGTTGCCCGTCGCTCTGTCTCCCCTTGTCGGACCAGGAGCCCGAAATAATTCGGTATTAGCGTTATGTTCATCGGCAATAAGTTCCGCTTGGGAGCAGGCACACGACTCCCGACATCGCGCATCTATCCCACGAGACACTGGTTTTATGAGGGCCTCTCCCTCATCTTTTCGCTCGTTCCGCAGCGTCGTTCAACTCTCCGTTGCCGCTCGTGATCCCGAGTCCTATCGCCACTCTCGATCGGTCCGGTTCAATCGCTCACAGCCGTTCTCAGTGACGACCACGAGATCCTCGATCCGACAGCCGAACCGGCCCTCGAGATAGATCCCGGGCTCGATCGAGAACACCATCCCGCGCTCGAGCGGGCGGTCGTTACCCGCCACAACGTACGGCTCTTCGTGGACATCCAGTCCCACTCCGTGACCGGTTCGGTGGACGAACGCGTCGCCGTAGCCCGCTTCGTCGATCACGTCGCGGGCGGCTCGGTCGATCGATTCAGCCGTTACACCGGGTTCAACGGCGTCGACTGCGGCCGCCTGCGCCTCGCGAACGACCTCGTGAACGCGCTCGTACTCGGCCGGGGGATCGCCCTCGAAAACAAGTGTCCGGGTCTGATCGGACGGGTAGCCGTCGACGCGAGTGCCGAAGTCGAGCACGACCGGCTCCCCGGACTCGATCTCACGGTCGCTACTGCCGTGGTGCGGCTTCGCGCCGTTCGGTCCCGCAGCGACGATCGTCTCAAAGGAGACGCCGTCCCCGCCGTGTTCGGTCAGTCGGTCGGCGATCCATCTCGCGAGCTCCCGCTCCGTCATGCCGACCGCGTCTGTGCCGAGCTCGCGCAGGTCCCTCACGGTGGCGTCCGCGGTGTCGGCCGCCGCCCGCATCGCCGACAGCTCGGCCTCGTCTTTCCGAACCCGCAGCGCCGCGAGCGCCTCGCTCGCGAGCCCCCACGTCGCGTTGGGGGCCGCCTCTCGGAGGTCCTTGGCGAACGTCGCCCACATCGTGTCGTCGACGAGGAGCCGTCCCTCGGACAGCCCGCGCTCGCCGAGCAGGTCCCGGACTGCTGCGGTCGGATCGTCACCGTCCGTCCACGTCCGCACGTCGTCGACGGTCGTCTCCTCGCGGACCTGCCGCTCGTACAGCGCCGGCACGAATAGGACCGGTTCGGCGTCGCTCATCTCCGCCGCGGGGATCACGAGGAAGAAGTGTCGCTCGCCCGGCGCTTCGTCGAACCCGGTGAGATACTGGAGGTTTCGGCTCGGGAAACAGATCAGCCCGGCGGAGCCCGTTTCTCGGAGCCGCGCTGCCGCGCGTTCGCGTCGTTCCGCGTGGATATCTTCGGTCATGGAGCCTCTCGGGGCGGTGTCTGCTTATAAGTAGGCTTCTCTTGAGGGTGCGGCAAGCAGTGCATAACCATGTGCGTCGCGGAGCGATGAACAAGTATGAGCCTCGAGAAGGTATCGACGTTCGATTTCGAAACGACGGCGGCGCGTGACTCCGAAGAGCTGTCAACGCGTGACTCCGAATCGACATCGGTGTTCGACTGTCCGGCGTGTGAAGCGACCACCCCCTCGAAATCGGTGTCGTACGACGCGCTCGGCTACGCGGTGTGTCCGGCGTGCGGACACTCACCCGGCCCCGCCCTCGACGAGTAGAGACCGGCCCCGACCTCGACGAGTAGAACCCGGAGAGTCGTCGGTACCGTCGAACGATCGAACCGCGACGTTTTAGCCGCAACGCCAACCCCTACGAGTATGAGCTGGACACTGGGACGCGAGGACGACGTGATAACCGAGTGGGAGCGCTCCGACGGCTACGCGACGGTCCGAATCCGCGAGCGTGGCGACGGCGGGTTCGTCGTCCGTCTCGACGTGATGGAACAGGCCGAAGACGAGTCGGCGTACGAGCGCGAGCGGTTCGACGACCGCGAGGGCGCGCTCGACCGGGCCGCCGCGTGGCGCGAGGCGCGCGAACTCGACGACTGAGACGGAAGAAGGTCGCTCCGAACCGGGTGGAAGAACCATCGGGTCAGACTGCGGACACAGATTCGGCCCAACGCTTATTCGAACAACTATCCTACCGTTACCAATGAGTTTGTTTAGAAAAGCTGGGGAGAAGTTCGAAGAAACGAAACGGTCGGTTATGAGCGGGAAGCGGTCGGAGTACGTCTGTCGGTCCTGTGAGGAACCAGTGGACAAAGCGTACAAGCACTGTCCCCACTGTGGCGACGGACCGATCGAACCCGTCGAGTAAGACCGTTTTTTGACCCAGCTCAACGGACTCAGTTCGATTCGAGATCGACGCCGTCGTCGAGGAACGCCTGGCACTCGACGGTCCGGCCGTCGGGGTCCTCGGCGAAGAACTGGTATATTTCGTACCGCTCGTTCTCGTGTGGCTCCTCGATCGCGTCCGCCGCGACCACCTGACTGAGCGTCGCGTGCGCGTCGTCGACCGCGTCACGGTCGGGATAGACGAAAGTGAGAATCCCGCAGCTGTCGGTCCGATCTCGCGCACAGAAGCCGAACAGCAGGTTATCGTACCGGAGTATCGTGCAGTCCGGCTGTTCGAGCCGCACGTCCGCCCCCATCGTCTCGCAGTAGAAGTCGACGACCGCGTCGTGGTTCTCCGTCGCGTAAAAGACGATCCCAGACATACTCGCTCCGTCGGGCTCCGATCACTTCATCGCTCTGACGCCGTCGCGGCTCGGCCACTTCATCGCTCTGGATGAATCGGTCCGTCGAATCCGCCGCGCACGAGCGGTTTCGCGACGTGTCGACGCGCGCTCGGGGGCACCTCGTACCAGCCGGGCTCCAGCGAGCGGTCGAGCTCGCGGTCGACTTTCCCCGGTGCGTTGGTGTCGCAGTCGCGGCAGCGATACCCCTGACCGCGGCCCGCAGACGACATCGACCGGTCGCAGTCGGGACACGTCGGCACGACGGACTCCGTCTCGACGAGGTCGCGAACGGCGAACTTCTCCAGTTTCAGCGTCGCGCTCGCGTCCGTCGTCTCGTCCGCTTCACCCCGCGTCTCCCGGAGTTCGTGTTCGCCACACAGCGTCACCCGGTCGCCGGGTCGGAGCGCTCGCACCCGGTCGCGGAACCGACCCGTCGGTTTAAAAGCGAGACAGCGGAGCCGGTCGTCCCCGCGGACTTCGTTGTCCCCGACGGCCGCGATCTCGACGTGAACGTGACCCCCCCGCTTCGTCTCCGGTTCGGTCGTGACGACGCCAGCGACGCGGTATCCCGCACCGTCTCTGAGGTCGCCGATCGCTCCGGGCGCGAGGTGGGCGTCGGTTCCCTGGTTCGTACGGAACGTCGCGGCGCGCTCGACCGGCTCGCTCGCGATCGCTCCGGCGACCCGCCGGCACGCCGCCGCGTCGTCGCCGCGGATCCCGTGGAGTATCGGACCGGGAGCGTTGGGGACGCAGACGGCGGCCCCGGTCTCCCGGTCGACGGTGTCCCAGACGGTCGGATATCCGTCCTCGGCGGCCGCAAACACGCTGTCGACATCGACGTCGCGCGGGGTTCCACAGCGGTCCAGCTCCCTGTACGAGATCCGCTCGACTGTCCACTCATCGAACGCGAGCGGCGCCCCGACCGCTGCGAGCGCACCGATCCGCCCGCGCCCCCGGACGCGATCGTTTTTCTGGCTCCCATCCTCGCCATCCCGGTTCCTCCCCTCGCCGCCCCGGTTCGTCTCCTCGTCGAACGCGGCGTGACGGAATCCGTGCGCTTCGACGAGCGTCAGCGCCTCGTCGAGCGAGAGTCGTCGCCTGAGCGCCTGTCGGGCAAACTCGCCGACTGCAGCCGGAACCGGTGATTGTTTTCGATCGAACGGATCGCCGCCGACATCGATATCGGCGACGACGGCGCCGGGAGACGTGCGAGGGTCGTCGGTCGCGGCGAACTCTTGAACGGTCTCTACAGCGACCGCAAACGCCTCTCTCTCGTCGATCCCGGACACGTGGATCGCGACCGCAGCGTTGCCGCGCGTCTTGTGTTTCACCGCCGGGTTGAGTCGAATAAGCAGTCGGCGTCGGACTCGGCCGCCCGCCGCTTCGAGCCGCTCGGCGAGCCGTACGCCGACGTACGTCGTACACATCCCACGCTCGCGGGAGTCGGTGTCGTCGACGGCGACGATGGTCATGAGAGAGATATTACGCTCCCGGACAAACCGGTTTCGACGCCCATCGCCGCCCGGAGGGGTATGTCTCGGCTCGAGGTGAGATCGATTCTCGACATCCAGACGGAAGGTTCGGACACCACGACTGGGACCGAATGCAGACACCACGACTGGGACCGAATGCAGACACCGCGACCGGGACCGGACCCCGATCAGATATATAACTGCATCGCAGTCCGATATCGGAGAAACCGCAAGCAGACGGCGGTTTTGTCTGTATATAACTGACACAACGTATATATACGGCGAACCGCTTATTTGAGGTATGTCCCGGACTGCGCTCATCGAGAACATCACCGCGATGCTGGAGGACGCCGGCTTCCTTGTCAGCGACCGGTGTGCGGTCCGGCCCAAGAGCTTCGACGTGGCGGCCAGGCGCGGCGACGACCTGGTCCTCCTGAAGATCCTCGGTAACGTCGACGCGCTCGATGCGGAGACTGGCGCGGAGATGCGCCGGCTCGGCGAGTACTTACAGGCGACGCCGATGGTGATCGGGATCCGGACCAGAGACGAGGAGCTGAAGCCGGGCGTCGTCTACTTCAGACACGGCGTTCCGGTGATCAACCCCGACACGGGCTACGATCTGTTCGTCGAGGGGATGCCGCCGCTCATCTACGCGGCCCCCGGCGGACTGTACGTCAGCCTCGACGGAAGCCTGCTCGCCGACGAGCGCGAGGAGCGCGGCTGGTCGCTCGGCCGGCTCGCGACCGAGCTCGGCGTCTCCCGCCGCACCGTCTCGAAGTACGAAGACGGGATGAACGCCTCCATCGAAGTCGCCATCCAGCTCGAAGAGCTGTTCGACGAGCCGTTCTCCAGTCCGGTCGACGTGCTCGACGGCGCCGGCGACGTTCGCGACGCCGACCCGACCCCCTCGGCGCCGGAGACAGACCCCGACGACGAACACGTCCTCCACGTCCTCACGAACGCGGGGTTCACCGTCCACCCGACGTCCCGCGCTCCGTTTAAGGCCGTTTCGGAAGACAAAGAGAGCGCCGTGACGCGGGTGCTCACCGGCCATTCGGTGTTTACGCCCGCCGCGGAGAAGCGCGCCCGGATCATGTCTTCGATCGGCGAAGTCGCCCAGACTCGATCGGTCTACTTCACCGAAGAAGACGAGGGTCGGGAGTCGGTCGACGGGACCGCGCTCGTCTCCTGTGAGGAGCTCGCCGGAATCTCCGATCCCGAAGCGATCCGTGAGCTGATTCGCGACCGCGCGCGACACCCCTCCGAAGCGTAGTCCCTCCGAAGCGTAGTCTCGGTATCGACCGAATCGGCCCCGCTAACGCCCGAGAAGCCGACTGAAGAATCCGCCGCGCTTCGTGTCGTCGGTTTGCTCCGTTTCGTCCGCTTCGTCCGCTTCGTCCGTGGTATCTCCGCTCTCGGTACCGTCGTCGTCGCTCTCTGAGAGGGCGGTGCTCGTCGTTCCCGTGTCGTCGTCGCGGAACGGAACGCTTCCAGCCAACTCGTCGTCGATGTCGTCCTGAGAGTCGCCGTCGTCGTCGACTTCACGCTCATCCGGGTCTCCGGCCTCGTTTCCGTCGGCCGTCGATGCCACTTCGTCCGCGTCCGCGATAACGCCGGGTTCATCGCCTGCGGTCGGTTCCTGGACTACGTCCTCGTCGGCGGCGGTCGCGTTGTCGTCGGAGTCGTCGGAGTCGTTGTCAAAGGCCGCCTCGTCGAGGTCGTCTTCGATCATCGCCTCCAGGTCGTCGCCGTTAACGTGGTCTCTGCCGACCATCTCGGTCTCGTCGTCAACGGTGTCGGTGGTCGTGGTCACGTCACTAGCCCCGCTCACGGCGTCGACCGCTTCGTCTCCCCCTTCCGGCTCCTTAGCTTCGTGTCTCTCCTGCTCGTCTCCGTCACGCTCCGTAACGGGTGACTCGTCGGCGACGATAATGTCCTCCTCACTGTGGGGCTCTCCGAGCCCGGCCTGTTCGGAATCGGCGACGATAATATCCTCGCCGTCGCTCTCGCCCG
>LKMY01000131.1 GCA_001564205.1 Nanohaloarchaea archaeon PL-Br10_U2g5 | reverse complement strand
ATAAAGAGCGTTGCTCTGGAAAATATTGCGAGTGATCCAGCTTGGTTGTCGTAACACAACAGTAAGCGCTGTACAGCCTCCATTCACCGGCTGTTTCACTCGACAATATGTCCGAAGAGAGAGGTATCATACAGCCTCTTCGCTCTTTACGACGACGCCGGCGGCTCTGTGGAAATCCTCAGATAGTGATAGGTTTCGCGCGTCGTGCTGAATATAGAGGAGGTATGCAGCACGCGATATTGTGAGGGGAACTTTTTATACAATGTGTTGTCACTTTTACGGGATGGACGAGCAGAATGCTATCCAGCGAGCGTACGACAACCTCGCGGAGACGTACGCGACGGGACGATCCGAAACCGGTCGGGACATGGATATACTTGCGGAGTTTTTAAGCACGCTCCCAGCGGAATCACGAACCCTTGATGCGGGGTGTGGGCAGGGGATCCCCGTGCTTCGAGAGGCGACTGCCACGACAACCGGATATGGGCTTGATTTCTCTCGGGAACAACTTCAGTTGGCTGCTGAGAACCTCTCGGATGTGCCACTTCTTCAAGCGGACATCACGCATCTTCCGTTCGACGATGGCGTTGTTGATGCAATTGTTGCATACCATACCTTGATTCACCTACCGTTGGACGATCAAGAAACGGCCATTGCTGAGTTCTCACGGGTCTTGCGTCCCAGTGGCCAGCTTCTCCTTTCAGAGGGGCCAACGGAGTGGTCAGGAACCAATCCGAATTGGCTCGATACCGGTGTGGAGATGCGATGGCATATCGCTGGTGTAAATAAAACACGAGCACAACTCCGGGACGCTGGCTTCACGATTACCGACGAATGGGTAGTTGACGAAGACGAACACTGGGTGTTCCTCGCTGCCGAACTTGATACCTAACTCAGTACGAGTCTCTGCGGGTACTCCGAAACAGGTCTGTAAGATACGCGCCTTGCATTCAGCACGGCCCTCGTATCAGATGTGAAGGGTTTCAACAGAGCCATACTGGCAGCTTCGTTACGATATTGCTGGCAGCTTCGCTACGACGCTGCTAGCAGCTTCAGCCGCAGCTCCCGCTCGTCGACTTCGTATTTAAATGCCGGATGGCCGTCGATGAGCACGTACGGAACGCGCTCGCCGTACTCCGCGGCGAGTTCGGGGTCCTCGTCAACGTCAACCAGGTTGAAATCGATTGGTACACCGAGGCCGGACGCGACCGACTCGATGGTCTCGCGGGCGACGACGCAAAGCGAACAGTCCTCGCGAGTGTACATCGTGACAGGAACTGGGACTGGCCCATCGGCCGCGTCCGCTTCGGCTGTCGTACTCGTTACGTCCGTCTCGCTCATACCCGGTGCTTCGGGAGACGGAAACGAATCGCTTTCGGTCGGAACGGTCGCCGCCTCGCACGCTGGATGAGCGAGCCGTGAACCGCCTTGCTCATCTGTAGAAACGGCGCGAACGCCGCGTGCCGCAGCCGGTCCGCTCTCAGAACAGGCCGCGGTCGGCATCAGCCTGCCGGCCGCTGATGATACTCGGCGTCCCGCCCGTCTGAATGATGTTGAACGCGGTCATCAGATCCGAGCGAGAGATGATCCCGATGAGTTCGTCGCGGGCGTTGACGACCGGCAGCCGACCGACTCCGTTCTCCTGCATCGTCCGCAACGCGGTCAACGCGTCGACGTGAGGACCGATCGCCACGACGTTGGTCGCCATCACGTCGTCGACACGGTAGGCGTCCCGCTCGACGTCCCGCACTGACTGGGCGTCTTCGAGCGTCACCATCCCGACGAGTTCGTCGCGGTGGAGGACCGGATACCCCGTGTGGCGCTCCTCGAACATCCGGCTCATCAGCTCCGCGACCGAGGTGTCTTCGGTCACGGTGTGGAGGTGCTCGCGGCGAGTCATCACGTCGTCGACGGTGACGCCTTGGAACGCGGCTTTCAGCGTCGTCTGCTGTGCCTCGCCGGAGGCGGCGATGTAGATGAAGAAGGCGAGCACGATGAGGAGCAGCTGGAACGTCAACAGCCCGATGAGTCCCATGAGGAACGCGAACCCCTTCCCGATCGCTGCGGCCTGCTGGGTCGCTTGTGCGTGCGGCTGGCTCCGTGCCAGAAGCGCCCGGAGGACGCGGCCGCCGTCCATCGGGAACGCGGGGAGCATATTGAACCCGGCCAAGACGACGTTCAACAGCGCGAGATAGCCGAAGACGAAGAGGACGGAGTCGGCGCCGACCGGTGCGAGCGCAAAGACGACGTAACAGGCGACGCCGACGGCGACGCTGACGATCGGACCGGCGACCGCGATCCAGAACTCGTGTTTCCAGTCTTCGGGGAACTCGGTGAAGCTGGCGAGTCCGCCGAGCAGCCACAGCGTGATCGAGTCGATCTCGTAGCCGTACCGCATCGCGACCAGCGAGTGGCCGAACTCGTGGAGTAGCACGCCACCGAACAGCCCGAGTGCGGCCGCCAGCCCGAGCGCCCACGGAGTTAGACCGGATCCGAGCGCGGCCGGGTCGATACCGGCGCCGAAGAAGTCGTTCATCACGCCGGCGATGTCGCCGACCTGCGAACCGATGAGGTACGCGAACAGCGGCAACACGATCAGGAACGTCCAGTTGAGGCGGATCGGAATCCCGACGACGGTCCCGATCTTGAGTCCACGCATACCTCCGAGTTGGAGTGGTGATAATTTAAATACCCGGGAGTGCCAGCCGAGATCCGCGCCGGTCGGTCGCTGCGACAATTTATATCGCTCAGCGGCGATCAGCCGGTATGAGCGACACATCGGGCGACGGATCGGAACGCAACGACGCGCCAGAGGAGACACCTCCGATCGTGAAACGCGGTGACGACGTCGTGGCCGACCCGGTCGATGCGGCAGAGGGACTCCGGAAATCCGTCCTGATCGACGAGTCGGACGGTGCACCGAACTTCGCGATGCGGCGGTTCGAACTCGCCTCGGGCGCCGAGGTCCCGCGGCACACGAACGCGGTCGAACACGAACAGTACGTACTCGCGGGCCAGTACGTGGTCGGAATTGGCGAGACGGAACACGCTGTGCGGCCGGGCGACGCGATCCTCATTCCGGCGGGCGCCGAACACTGGTACCGAAACGAAAGTGACGAGCCGGGCGCCTTCATCTGTGTCGTGCCGAACGGCGACGACACGATCGAGCTCGTGGACTGAATCGGCTCGTCACTCGATCGTTCCGACCCGATCGGCGACGTAGCCGAACTGGTCGCGGTAGCCGTACGGCGACAGCAACACGGGGTAGAAGGGCTCTTCAGCGCGGATCGCGTCGCCGTCGGCAGACGCGAACCGATCGCCGGCCTCGACGCGCTCGAAGTTGTGTGCGAACACCTCGTACTCCTCGGCGACCGGCTTCGGGATCCGGTCGCGGAGTCGAAACACCTCGACTGCGTCGCGACCTCCCGCGTCGACCACGTCGTCGGCTCCCGGCGCCGACAACACCCCGGTCGCAGCGAGAAACGCTCGCATCAGCCAGTACGCGTTATCCGCGGCCTCGTCCGATCCCTGTAATCCCGCCTCGACTTCGAGCGTGTGCGGGTGTTCGATGAGTCGCCCTTCGGTGAACGCGTCGGTCTGAATAACGACGTCGACCGGGAGGTGCGGCGCGACTGCGCGGGCGACCTCGTCCATCGAGTCGATCACCGCGAAGGGGTCGGCGTACGATTGCGTCGAGTGGATCGCGAGCGTGGTACATCCCGAGACCGCGTCCAGTAGCTGAGTGGCAAGTCGCTCTTCGTGCGCGCTCGATTCCGAGTCGCCCGGGAACACCCGATTGAGGTCGGCGTCGAGGTAGCGCACACCGGCGTCGAGCGCCGCCTCGTTCGCGATAACGAACCGAACCGGTCGCTCGACGGCGGGATCGGCGTCCAGCAGTCGGCGGATCGCGCGGGCGCCGCAGGGTTCGTCGCCGTGAATCGCACCGACGACCGCGACTTCGGGCTCGCCCTCGCCCAGTTCGTACACATCCATACGGTCAGGAGGCGGCCGGTGGGTAAGTGGCGTTCGGATCGCGACCGGCCGATCAGTGGCGTTCGGATCGCAGTCGGACGTCCTCGAAAGCCTCCGGTTCCATCACCAGGTCCGCCTCAGTGCGCCTCCTCAATGCGTTCGGCGTACTCGTAGTCGGCGGGGTAGGCGGTCGGACGGGCGCCGTCGATAGCGATCTGCCAGCCGTCGATCGCAGCCGGGTCGTCGAGGGCCGCTCGGAGCCGCTCTCGAACATCGTCGACGTCGACGCCGTAGAAGTCGCCAGGGGTGCCACGGAGGTACTGGAGCGCGGTCTCGAACAGCGACCGCATCCCGGCGTCGTTCTCGAAATCTGCGCGTTTGTACGCCCCCGCAGCGACCTGCACCATTCCGTGGAGGAAGGCGGACTCCGTGGTGCCGCTTCCGTAATTGTACCACTCGTCTTCGAAACAGTCGTGTGACTCGTGGAAGTCGCCGGCGTTGAACAGTCGAACGCCGTGCTCAGTCGCCCGCCGGAGGGTGGCGTGCTCCCAGTGGCCGCCGGCGAGGAGCGCGTCTGCAGGGCGCTCCGCCGGGTCCGTCGTCGCCCCGTGCTCGTCTGCGGGGTGCCACCCGGTCGGGTTCCCCAGCGGCGGGGCGACACCGGGGTCACGGGTGTGATCGTCCATGGGACCCCGTCTCGCGCGCAGTGACCTAACGGTTTCGCGGCGGCGTGCGTCACGATCGGCCTGCTTGATTTGCTTGACTTGCTTGTCCGCCGGACCCACCCGGTCCGCCCGGCGCGGCCGAATCGAATGGTTCTTTCCCGGGTCGGGCATCGGTTCGGTCGATGGACGCAGGGCTCTCCTTCGCGCTCGGAGCCGCGGTCGTCTGGGGCGTTTACATCTTCGTTCTCAAGCGCTCGTTCTCCGGCTATCCGCCGGCCGGGCTCACGGTGCTCATTAACGCCGCCGCGATCGCGTGGTTTCTTCCGGTGACCGTTGCGACGACCGATGTCGGCGGGCCGAGCCCCGTCGGCGATCCGACGGGCGCGCTCGCCGCTCTCGGCAGGTCGCTCGCGGCCGTCGATCCCGCAGCCGTCGTCGTCGTCGCCGGAACCGCGACGGCGACCGCGGCCGCGTTCGTGCTCTTTCTCCGCGCGATCGAGATCGGCGACGTCTCGTACGTGACGCCGATCAACAAGGTCGTCCCGATGTTCGTGCTCCCCCTGGAAGTGCTGTTGCTCGGCCAACTGCTCGCGCCGATTCAGGTGGCCGGCGTCCTCGTCGCCACAGCGGCGGTGTACGTCGCCAACTACGAGCCCGGAAGCCTGCTCGCACCGATCGTCAGCGCCGTCCACTCTCGGCCCGCACAGCTGGCGCTGGTGAGCGCGGCGTGTTACGCCGTCGCCGACCTCGGGAAGCGCGTGGCGCTTCAGGAGCTCGCGATACCCGGGACGCTGTGGGTGCCCCTGCTGCTCGCCGGCGCCGCGCTCGTACTCCTTCCCAGCGCAGTTCGAAACCCGCCCGTGGTGACCCGTCGCGACGCGCCGAAGTTCATCGCGGCAGGAGCCCTCGTCGCGGTCGGTGAACATCTGACGACGGTCGCGTTCGCGGCGCTACCCGCAAGCATCGCCTCACCGGTAATAAACACGCAGGCGATCGTCGCCGTCGTTCTCGGCGGGGT
>LKMY01000130.1 GCA_001564205.1 Nanohaloarchaea archaeon PL-Br10_U2g5 | reverse complement strand
GCCGTTCTCGGTCGTGTCGATCTCCCAGTTCTGGTTGTTGACGGCGAACGGTTGGCTCTCTCGGTAACGAACCTCTCCGTCCTTGTTGTGGTCGGATTTTGCCTCTCGAATGGCTTGGTTCTGAATGGCCGAGTAGAGGCCGTTGTCGATGCTGGCTGTGGTCACGGATTTGCTGAAGTCGCCGTTCTCCCATCCGTCGATACAGAATTGCTTGGTGTCGCGGTAGAGGCGAGTGCCCTGTTGCCACTCTTTCCTCCGTGAGAGGGATGGGTTGTGGAACTTCGCGGTGACAGTTACCGTGACCATTACAGTTGTAATTGAATACGTTATATTAAGAAACTATTGGAATATCAGGCTGTGCTATCGTCGGTGGTTCGTAAAAGGTAGTGTCGGATTCATCCCCGCGCTAAAGCACGGGGCTTTCTCCTTGATTTTCCGTAACGACCCGCCTGCGCTGTCGCTGAAACGGCAGCCGCTAGAAAAAGCTAACAAAATAACGGAGAACGCGGTGGTCGAAGCGAGTCGAGAGCCGCTCTCAGAAGGCGCCGGGGTAGACGCTCACGTCGGCGTTGAGCTCATCGCGCAGCGCGGCGTGAACGTGACAGATGCCCTCCGCTCGCTCGGCGATATCGTCGACCGTCTCGTCGTCGAGTTCGGCCTCGACGTGAACGTCGAAGGCGATCGCAGCGAGGTCGTCATCGTCGTCGAGTTCGGCGCTCGCATCGATCTGGATCTTTCCGAGATCCTCTTCGCCTCGCTGGCTCCCGCCGACGCGGAACGCCGGGAGGTAACAGGAGGCGTACGTCGCGACGAGCGCAGCGTTCGGGTTTGGACCGGTCTCGTCGGTCGCGTCGATCTGTAGGTCGAAGTCGCCGACTTGACTCGTGCAGGCGTACCCTTCCTCGGACACCGTGGTGGTCTGGATGTCTGACATACACTCTGTTAATCACCGTGTGGCGGCCTAAAGGTTGCCATGCCCGAACGGCGGTGGACCAACAGGACGGATCGCCCGTGGCGTGACAGCTACGGCTACAGCGTGTACGTCTCATCTCCTTCAAGCACGACGGGCTCGGCCGCGGCGCCAGCCGCTTTTACCTCGTTGACGAACTCTCGCGTCTCGATCTCGATCGGTGGGAACGTGTCGTAATGCATCGGGAAGACGACGTCTGCGCCGACCCAGTCGGCGGCGATGCCGGCCCCTGCGGGACCCATCGTGAAGTGATCGCCGGTCGGGAGCGCCGCGGCGTCAGGTTCGAGATACGGCGCGATCACGTCGACCATCTCAGACATGAGTCCGGTGTCGCCGGCGTGGTAAAACGTCGTGCAGTCGGCGTCTGACTCCTGTGTCGGCTTCTTGTCACCGATGACGAACCCGGCGGGCATCCCGGCAGAGGTTCCGTACCCCGTGTCGATCCCGTTCGAGTGGTCCGCACGGACCATCGTCACCCACGCGTCGCCGCACTCGGCGGTCCCGCCGATGTTCATCCCCATACCACCGACGGCGGAGTCGTGACCGAAGGTGTCCTGCACGTAGCTCGTCAGCTCCGGAGTGGCGACGACGGTCGCGCCTTCGTAGCGGTCCGCGTCAGCGATATGGTCCGTGTGACCGTGGGTCAGGAGGAGGTAGTCGGGATCGAGCTCCTCGGGATCGATATCGGTCTTCGGGTTGTCGAAGTACGGATCGATCAACAGCTCCGTGTCGTCGACGACGACGTGCCACGTCGAGTGGCCGTGCCAGGTGAGTTCCATGATACGGTTGATACGTCTTCGCGGAGCGTAATAAAAGTCGACGCCAACGCGTCCAGAGTCACGATTCAACAGTGAACCGACCCGGGATCACTTGCCCCGTTACAGATCACCGATCAGCGAGGCGGCTGCCACGGGGGGTGACCCCGCCCTGTCGACGCCACACCGCCACCATATAAATCGTCGCGGCGGCAACGGTTCCCGTAATGCTACACGGCGTCAACGTCGCGATCGGCGTTTCGGGCAGCATCGCGGCGGTGAAAGTCGTCGAACTCGCACACGAGCTTCGCCGCCACGGCGCGAGCGTCCGCGCCGTCATGTCTTCGGCGGCGACGAACATCATCCATCCGTGGGCAGTCGATTTTGCGACTGATGAGCCGGTCGTCACGGAGATCACCGGGTCGGTCGAACACGTCGAGCTCTGCGGTCGAGAGGGGTGGGCAGACGTCCTCCTCCTCGCGCCGGCGACCGCGAACACCGCCGGAAAAATCGCTTCCGCCGTCGACGACACGCCCGTCACCACCTGCGCGACCACCGCGTTGGGGGCGGGCGTCCCCGTCGTGATGGCCCCCGCGATGCACGAACCGATGTACGACCACCCGGGCGTACTCGACGCGCTCGACGCGCTCGAAGCGTGGGGCGTGACGTTTGCGGACCCGCGGATCGAAGAGGGGAAAGCGAAGATCGCCGCGGAGGCGGACATCGTCACGGAGGTCGCTCGAGCGACGACCCCGCAGACGCTTTCCGGCGCACACGTCGTCGTTACGGCGGGAGCGACCAAAGAGCGGATCGACCCGATTCGAATCTTAACGAACCGCGCGTCCGGGAAGACCGGCCGGGCGGTTGCCCGTGCGCTGTACGTCCGCGGTGCGAAGGTAACGCTCGTCCAAGACGGGCCAAACGTCCCCTACGCAGATGTCGTCGGCGTCGAGACTGCCGACGAGATGATCGACGCGTGCCGGCGGACCGCGGCGACCGCTGACGCCCTGATCTCGGCGGCGGCGATATCGGATTTCACCGCCGACGCCGTCGACGAGAAGATCCGATCGGGCGCTCCGCTCTCGGTCGATCTCCGGCCGACACCGAAGCTGATCGATTCCGTCCGTAAGGCGTATCCCGACCTGCCGATCGTCGGGTTCAAAGCCGAGACCTCCGGCGACGACGCGGCGATGATCGCCGAGGCAGAGCGGATCCGCGAACGAGTGGGGCTCGCGTTTGTCGTCGCCAACGATGCGAGCGTGATGGGGTCGGATGAGACGCGGATCCTTTTCATCGACGAAGACGGGGATGACCCAGAGGAGGCTATCGGCACGAAAGACCTCGTCGCGGGACGGATCGCCGATCGGCTTGCCGCGTCGATCGGCGTCACAGAGTGAACGTTTGAACAGTATCTCTACTGTACAATAACCATTCGTCCACGCGATCGTAATTGAACAGTAGAGGTGGCGATTGGACCGCCGTATCGACGCGTATACAAACTGTTTTGAGTCGGTAGGAAAACAACCCAGTAGAGATTCCCATGTACGCAGAGACGGCCACACCCGGCCCCGGCGGAGGTGTTGTGGGTGGCTGACGCCGACACCGAATCGTCCGGCGCGATTCTCGTCCCCGTCGAGAAAACCTCGACCTTACGCGCGACGGTCACATACGCCGTTACGGCCGCAATCGACGGCCAGTTCTCGGCCATACATTTCGTGGAGATCGCCTCGTGGCGAAACGACGACCCGGGCACCGACGAGCGCACCGCGGAGGCCGAACGAGTCCTCGAACGCGCCGTCGCGTGGGCGGTGTCAGACCGTGATGACGCAGACGCTGATACCGACGGGATCGCGATCGAGTCCGCCATTATCGGCGGCGACGAATACCTGTTCGGTCCGAGCGACTACATCCGGGTACTCACCGCCTACGCCGAGGCCAACGAGGTGGAGATGGTCCTGTTAGATCCCGAGTACACGCCGGTCGGAAACACGACGTTGCTCCAACCGCTGGAGTTCGCGCTCTCGAACACGTCGCTGGCGGTCGATACCGCGCCAGTAACCAGACCGACACGCCGCGAGCGGCTCCGAACCGAGGCGACCGGCGTACGCTTCGCGGCGATGTTTGGCGTCTCGCTGTTATTTTATTTCGTGCTCGGTGACCCCCTCTACTGGTTTGACTGGGTCACCGGTGTCGCGAGCGCAACGATCGTCGCAATCACCCTCTCACGGGTCAGCTTCGACGCGGACCCCTCCTTCCCGCGGACGCCGCTGCGGCTTCTCCGCGGTGCGGTGTATATCCCGGTCCTGCTCTTCGAGATCATCAAAGCCAATCTCACGGTCGCTCGGGTCATTCTCGATCCGCGACTGCCCATCGCCCCGACGATGAACCGCGTTCGGGTGCTTGTCGGCCGCGGGCTGCCGGTGATGACGCTGGCGAATTCGATCACACTGACGCCGGGAACGCTCACTGTTCGCGCCCGAGACAACGAGCTGTACGTCCAGTCGCTGGTTCCGTCTGCTCGAGACGAGCTGTTCGACGGCTCGCTAGAGCGTTGGACGCGGTTCATCTACTACGGGCGCGATACGGCCCGGCTCCCCACGCCGCGCGAGCGCAACGACGTCGCGATCCTCCAGGGCCCTGAGGCGACCGAAGAGCTGCCGATCGCGCAAGCCGATGGTGGAGTCGTGGACGCGGGTGACGTCGAACCCCCCACTGACGGGAGCGTTGCCCCCGTTCACGAAGGGACGCACGCGACCGGCGAACCAGCCGAGGTGAGCGACGAATGAGCCTCGTCGACACCGCCGTCGTCGCCGGATACACCGTGAGCGACGTTCTGCTGCTCGCGGCCGCCGGCTTCGTCGTGCTCGCGATCGGGATGTTATACCGCGCAGTGAAGGGGCCGACGATGCAGGACCGAGTGCTCGCAGTGAACGTGCTCGGGACGAACACCGTCGTCATTCTCGCGATCTTGGGCGCCGCGCTGTCGGAGCCGACGTTCCTCGACATCGCGCTGATATACGCGCTGTTGAACTTCCTGATGGCGATCGCCATCTCGAAGTTCACGGTCGAGCGAGGTGGAGTGTTGTGATCGAAGCGCTCGAACCCGTCAGGATCGGGCTCGTCCTCGTCTTCGTCCTGCTCGGGCTGTTCTTCACGTTCGTCTCGATGACCGGTGTGATCCGGCTGCCGGACATCTACTCGCGGGCACACACCGCCTCACAGGCGGACACGCTCGGCGCCGGCTTCGCGCTCGCCGCCGTCGCGCTCGTGATCGGCTGGGACGGCGCCGGCTTCAAATCGCTTATCCTGCTGTTTTTCATCTTCGTGACGAACCCGACGGCGGCCCACGGAATCGCCCGGGCTGCCTTCGAGGAAGGAATCGTTCCGTGGACGGAGGGTGACGATCGCCGATGACGGGGGCGACCCTCCTCGCGACGACTGGCCCCGAGATCACGGCGATCGAAGCGAGCCTGCTCGTCTTCGTCGTGATCACGGCGATCGTGACGGCGCTCGCCCGTGACGTGTTGGCGGCCGTCATCGTCTTCGGCGCGTACAGCCTCGGCATGGCCGCGCTGTACACGTTCTACCGTGCCCCGGACGTGGCGATGACGGAGGCGGCGATCTCCGCCGGCGTGACGACGATTCTGCTGCTGTTAACGCTCGCGAAGACGTCGCGGATCGACCACGAGATCGCCTTCGAATCCGTGAATCTGCCCGCTGCGGGGGCGGTCGGGTTCCTCTTCGTCGGACTGCTGTTGACGATGGCTGACATCCCGGCGGTCGGCTCGCCGGACGCACCGGTGTGGTCGAACGCGGATGTCACTCAGTGGTATATCGCCGAAACGTACGCGGAAACCGGCGTCGAAAACACGGTGATGGCGGTGTTGGCGGCGTTCCGTGGTTTCGACACCTTCGGCGAGGCCGTCGTCGTCTTCGG
>LKMY01000129.1 GCA_001564205.1 Nanohaloarchaea archaeon PL-Br10_U2g5 | reverse complement strand
TCGCGAAGCTCCGCACGGAGGTCGTCGAGGTCGAGGTCCTTCATCGCGAGCAACACCAACAAGTGGTAGACGAGGTCAGCGCTCTCGTAGGTGAGTTCGTCGAGGTCGTCGTCTTTCGCCGCGAGTATCGTCTCCGTCGTCTCCTCACCGATCTTCTCTAAGACGGCGTTTTCGCCTTTCTCGTGGGTAAAAAGCGACGTGGTGTACGACCCCTCGGGGAGCGCAGATTTCCGTGATTCGATGGTGGCGAACAGCTCGTCGAGGACGAGCTCAGGCGGAACACTCTCCTCGTCGGCGCTATCGCCGGTAGAGTCGCTCACGCGACCACCTCACTCTCGGGGAAAAAGGCGAGGTCGTGGATCCGCGGATCGTCGGTGAGTTCGGGATGGAACGCCGTGGCGACGACCGGGCCGTCACGCACCGCGACCGGTCGCCCGTCAACGGTCGCGAGGACCTCGACAGTCTCTCCGATATCGTCGATGAGGGGCGCACGGATGAAGACGGCGTGAAACGGTTCGTCGAGTCCCGAAACCGGGATCTTCGCCTCGAACGAATCTTTCTGTCGACCGAACGCGTTGCGATCGACGGAGGCGTCGACGAGCCCGAGTGCCTCGACGCGGTCGTCTTTCGCGTCGCGTGAGCAGACGATGAGCCCGGCGCAGGTGGCGAGCACGGGCTTTCCGTCCGCGACGTGGTCGCGGATCTCCGCGGCGATCCCTTCGCGGTGAATCAGCTGCGAGATCGTGGTCGACTCCCCGCCCGGCATCAGGAGAACGTCGCAGTCGGGGACGATCCCAGAGTCGCGAACTCTGACGACCTCGGCGGGTTCGTCGTGGGCGGCCGCGGCGTTACGGACGGCGGCGGAGTGCTCTGCTACGTCGCCCTGCACGGCGATGACGCCTGCTTTCATACGAACTGGTCGGTGCGGCACGTGCAAAAAGGACGCGCTACGGGAGCGGTCGGAACGGGCCGGTCAAAAACGGGATCGGCGCTACGCGACGGTCAACGAGAGAATCTGAACGAACACGCCGAAGAGAACACAGAAGGCGATCACAGTCTTCGGGTCCATCGAGATCGCGTTGCGGTCTTGCGCGTCGAAGTAGCGGACGAGTCCTGCACTGGACATCAGCCCGCCGGAGTTGGAACCACTGCTCATACCAGATACTGTGATCTGTGCCGTTCTAAACGTTTCGCTCGTCGCCGACGATCTGCACGTAGTAGGTGAGCTGAGTGGTTTCTTGCGGGTGGGGCAAATTGCGGGTGGGTGACTCGCGGACGAGTGCTCCCTCGCCAGTGAGGTTTTCCTTTCGTTCGCACACAAGTGGGAAACGCTTATGCGCCGGCCGACGGTAGAGTGCGCCGGATAATGACTGTTCGACTGCTGGATTTCTACGCCGACTGGTGCGGCCCGTGTAAGACGCAGGACCCGATCTTAGCGGAGATCGAAGCAGACCTCGGCGACGCCTTCGAGCTGCAGAAGGTGAACGTCGACGAGGAACAGGACGTCGCCAACCAGTATCAGGTGCGGTCGCTGCCGACGCTCATCGTTGAGAACGACGATGGTGTGGTAGACCGATTCGTCGGTGTCACCCAGCGCGAGGACATCGAGGCCGCGCTTTCGGAAGCCGGCGCGTAACGGCCTTTCACGGCGGCGGATCGAATCGCCGCGTTTCATCCCCGCCTCGTCTCGCAACCTTTTACAGCGTTGCCCGTGCAGTAACCGTATGGCCAGTTTCGACGCCGCGGAACGCCGCAACCTCAACCGACAGATCTGTATGCGCTGTAACGCCCGTAACGCGCCGGACGCCACGCGCTGCCGCAAATGTGGCTACAAGAACCTCCGTCCAAAAGCGAAGGAACGTCGCGCAACGTAAGCAACTGCGGTTTCTTTGGTTTCCATCTTAGTTCCGGGAGTGAGCGCTCAATCTCGATTCGACGCGCGTCAAACCCGACGGTCAGTTCCGCGGCCCCTATCTCACGCCCTACTCGTCGGGGTATTTCGGCTCGCGACGCTCCGCGCGCTCCGTGGCGCGCTCGATGACGTCCCTGACCGTGTCTGACCCGTCAGCGGCGCGGTAGACGTCGCCGTGACCGGGAAACATCGCCTCGACGGTGTCTGGCAGCTGATTGAGGAGGGTGTGGAGGCTCTCGATCAGCGTCTCGCGGGACTGACCCGCCATATCGGTGCGGCCGAACGAGCCGTCGTCGAAGGCGCCGTCGTTGTAGACGACGACGTCGCCGGAGTAGAGGCGTTTCTCGCCGACGAGAGAGACGTGATCGTCGGCGTGACCGGGCGTGTACACGACCTCGCAGGGCTCATCGCCGATCAGAATCTCGTCGCCGTCAACCAGCGCGACGTCCCGGCGCGGGTGTGACGCGTGAGCGTACAGCGTCGGGTCGAACCGGTCGAGTACCGCGCCGAGCTCCCCGACGTGATCGTGGTGTTGGTGCGTCAAAATGACGCGGTCGAGCTCCTCCACCCCGGCGTCGGTGAGCGACTCCGCGATGACCTCGTCGACGCCCGGCATCGTCCCGGCGTCGACGAGCGTCGGCGCGTCGCCGGGCACGAGGTATGCGTTACAGGTGAACTCAGCTGCGTCCGCGGTGACGGTGATCGGGTCCATACGCACACCAGACGGTCCCGTAAGTAAAAACGTGCAGTCCACGGTGCGCCACGGTTGGCCCGGGAGCGACGCGACGGCAACCTCCGACCGGGGTTTTATACCTTGTGGCCTGTTAGTTGTACTCACATATGGGCTTCGGAAGCTACGATGAATCCGAACAGGAGAATCAGGACCTGGACGCGGATTTCGACGACGACGGAGTCCGAGCCGCCGAGGAAGTACACGAGGGCTCGGTCGACTACGAGCCCGGCGCGTCCAACGACGAACTTCTCGACCGACTCCAAGAGATCAAATCCGAGGAGACCTAAGCAGGTGGAGTTACCGAGCCGGACGCTCGGAATCGCGTTCTCTGACGGCGACGGAACCAGCCGTATAGCCGGTGCTGTCGTCACCGCAGACGGCGTCTTCGACGGACTCGGCTTCGAGCGCTGTACCGTCGGTGGCGCCGACGCCACCGATGCCCTCGTTGCGCTTTGGGCGGCGCTTGGCCGCGAGGATATTCGGCACGTCGCCTGTGCGGGTGTGGCGCCTGCGTGGTTCAACCTCCTCGACCTCCGCCGACTGCACGAGACCGTCGATCGACCGGTGTACGCGGTGAGCTACGAGGCGAGCGCCGGACTCGAATCGGCGCTTCGCGACGCGTTCGACGGCAGCGACCTCATCGACCGGCTCGACACGTATCGCTCGCTGCCACCGCGAGTACGGGCCGACGTGGACGCGTCGGACGCGGACCTCGCCGAGAAGACCGACCCCCTGTTCGTCCGAGCGGTCGGACTCGACGACGGCCACGCGATCGCCGCGGCTCGCGGGCTCGTTCGCGAGGGGTTCCGACGACCGGAGCCGCTCCGGATTGCCGCCATCGCTGCGAGCGCTCATCGCGAGGCGCTCGATCAGCATGGCGGGTAGCGACCTCCGAGTGATCGTTGTGACGGCTGACACGGAGTGAGGCCGGACTGGGCGCACTTATGACGGTCCCGGCCGGATCGGGATCTATGAGCGAAAACGGGGACGCACTCGGGGAAGAGGGCGACGACGACGCCCGCAAGGGCGGCCGTGACGGAGGGATCGACGACGCGCTCGACACCGACCTCCGCGTGCCGTCGTGCGAGCGCTGTCCGGCGTTGGTCCAGTCGCGGAGCCGGATCGTCAACGGCGTCGGCCCCGCGGACGCCGAGCTGCTGTTCGTCGGTGAGGGTCCGGGTGCGAACGAGGACGAACAGGGTGAACCCTTCGTCGGACGCTCCGGCGACGTGCTCGACGAGGCGCTACAAGACGCCGGACTCGCGCGGGCAGACGTCCGGATCACCAACTGCGTCCGGTGTCGACCGCCCGAGAACCGCGATCCGACGACCGAGGAGCTGGCTAACTGTCGCGGCCATCTCGAATCGGAGATCGGGCGTCTCGACCCCGAGCTGATCGTGACGCTCGGAAAAGTCCCGAGCGAACACCTCCTCGGCCGTTCGGTCGCGATCACGTCGGAATCGGGCGACATTCTCGATGCCAGAATCGGGGGGGCCTCTCGACGGGTGCTGCTCTCCGTCCACCCCGCTGCTACCCTGTACGACCGGAGCCAACGGGAGGGATTCTTCGAGACGCTCGCCCGGGCGGCGGGGCTGGCGGGCGGCGGCGACGCGTCGGGAGCGAGCAACCAGTCGCAGTTAGGAGAATTCTGAAACGACCACGTTGCCGACGAATACCCGCGTGAACGTCAGCCACTGTCGCTCACAGTACCATACATAGAAAATAATTTACCACGCGAGTCAAAGTCATAGCTGTATGTCCGACAACAGGTGGTCGGCGAATCGGCGAACGTTTGTCAAGACAGCGGGTGCGGCTGGTGTAGTCGGGCTCGCCGGGTGTTCCGACGATGGTGGCGACGCCGGAGATGATGCCGGCAGCGATGACGGATCTAACGGTGGGACGGCAGGCGGAGCCGACGACGGCCCGACCGAGATCAACTGGGTAATGAACCCCGCGGAAGAAGAGATCGACATTCAGGTGCAGTACGCGCCGCTTTTCGAATACATCGAGTCCGAAGTCGATGTGGAGATCGTCGGCCAGCCGACCGCGAGCTACTCTGCGACGGTACAGGAGCTCCGTCGCGCCGAAGAAGACGATCGGGTCTTCGCGGACACCTCCCCCGGTGCAGTCGCCCAGATCGGCGATGAGATCGACGTCACCGGAATGCGAGTCGCGTTCGGCGCCGAGCAGTACTTCTCGCTCATCACGACGACGCCGGATAGCGGGATCGACGAGCTGGCGGACCTCGAGGGAGAGACGGTTGCGTCCGCCGCGTCGACGTCCGTCTCGGGAACGCTGTTCCCGCTTCTGATGCTCGAGAACGCCGGGCTCGACATCGGTGGCGCGCCGGGCACGCCCCCTGATGGCTTCGAGCTCCGGACGTCGGACCACTCGACGGCTCGTGAACAGATGATCGGAGACGATTCGATCGCCGCGGCGGCGACGGGGGCCTTTTCCACGGGGCCGCACGTCCCACAGGAGCAGTTCGACGAGATGTCCCAGGAGTACGTCGACATCTCCGCCGAGTACGACGGGGCTGGCTCGCGTGAGCCGGAACTGCAGCTGCTCGGCGTCTCCGATCCGATCCCGCGGGCGCCGATCGTGAGCAACGGCGCGTGGGACGAACCGCTCAAAACGGATATCAGAGAGGCCATGCTCAACGCACCCGACGACGCGTTCGGATACGACTCCGACGCCGAGCTCGCGGAGGCGCTCAACGTGGACCCCGACCTGCTCGAGATGGACGAAGACGAGCTCTCCGACAGCGAGCTCTCAGACGTCGAGCTCGTGGCGGACCACGAACTCTGGTTCAGCGGCATCGTCGAGGCGACCCACGAGGATTACGACCCCGTCGTCGAGCTCGGTCAGTCGCTCGGGCTCGACTGGGGCGACCTCTGAGCGGTCCGCACTCCCTCTTTCCCTTTATGAGCTACATCGAAGTAGACGGAATTACGAAACGGTTCGGGGATGTCGTAGCGCTCGACGACGTGTCGTTCGAGGTCCCTGCCGGCGAGTTCGTTATCGT
>LKMY01000128.1 GCA_001564205.1 Nanohaloarchaea archaeon PL-Br10_U2g5 | reverse complement strand
AGGCCGAGACACATGGATACCACACAAAACGTGGAGGAAGCGATCGAAATCCTCCAGCAACTCGGCTTGAAAGAGTACGAGGCACGGTGTTTTGTCGGACTCACTCAACTGTCCACGGGAACGGCAAAGCAGCTCAGCGAGACAACAGAGGTCCCGCGCACTCGGGTGTACGACGCGATCCGCGTGCTCGAAGCGCAGGGACTCGTCGAGATACAACACTCGAGCCCCCAGCGGTTCCGAGCCGTGTCGCTGGACGAGGCGACCAGCACGCTCCGCGACCAGTACGAGGATCGCGTCGATCGCCTCCATGATGCCCTCGAAACGGTCGATGTCGTCGATAGCGAAGCGGATTCGATGGTCCAGCAGGTGTGGGCGATGTCCGGTCAGGACGCGATCGAGAACCGGACGACACAGCTTATCGAGAAAGCGACCGACGAGATAGTCATCGTTATCGCCGACGAATCGCTTCTGACAGCAGCCCTCGTGAACGTGCTCAACGAGGTCGCCGACGACATCGACCTCCTCGTCGGCGCGGTGACCGAGTCGCTCGTCGCGCAGATCCAATCGAAAGTGCCGCGCGCCAAAACGTTCGTCTCGGGGCTCGAGTGGTTACAGGGGATCGAGACGGAGACTGCGGACACGGCGATCGGCAGGCTCCTCCTGATCGATCGCTCCACGATACTGGTGAGTTCGATCATGCCGGACTCCAAAGAGGAGCAGGCGGTCTTCGGCGAGGGGTTCGGAAACGGGCTCGTCGTGATCGCGCGGCGGCTCATGGCGCAGGGGTTGCTCCCCGTTCGCGATCCCGCCGACTGAGCAGCTCGACGTTCGCTCGCGCCGTTTTCGAACGAAGTATCTCCAACCGAGTAGCAGCAAAGACACCCAACGGCTAACGACGCCACAACAACGTGGTACATACCCTCATACCCTCCGAGGAGTAGGGTTATCCTAACAGGGTGGAAGGTGCATGTTACTCATACAGCCGTCAACGTCAGAGACCGAATTCGTCGATCAGATCGCCGGCATCACCGGCCTCGGGTGGACCGCATCGCTGTTAGGATATCTGATCACCGTCATCGGATACGGGAACAGCGTGGTCTCGCGTCTCGTGGTCGATCCACGGTCGCTGCTGTACGTGGGAACGATACTGTTCGTCGTGACGCTCGGGCTCGATCGGTTCCAACGGCTTCTCACGGAGCAAGAACGGTAAGCGCCGCCACGACTATCCTCAGAGGCGTTCTCCGCGTCACCCGGATAACGGGTCGACGGTCGACGAACCCGCAGCGGTCGACAAGAGACGGCCGATGCTCGTGGGTCCCCAACAGGATGAAGTGTGAACGCCGACGAGGGAGAACACTCAATACGCTGTCAGCGTAGCTATCGAACGACAGGTAACCGGCGGTTCAACACAGCTCTCATCACGGATGCAACCAGCCACAACCCAAGAGTACTCCGACACGCGGCGCGCTGAACTGCTGGCGACACTGCGGGTACAGTATCCGGACGTGCTCGCTGACCGCGGCTTCCGTCTCCTCCATCCCGGAACCGGGGACCCGTACACCGGCGCCCACCGTCACCTCGTGGCGACGTGTCGGTCAGTCGCCAACTTCGCCGTCGGCGCACTCGTTGACGCTCCCGACTGGTGTGTCGATGCCGCCGAACACGGGCTCGCGTTCCTTCGGGAAGCCCACCGAGATTCCGACAGCGGCGGGTATCATCTCGTCGTCGATGGCGACGGAGCGCCAGTCGATCGGACGCTCTCTGCGTACGGCCACGCGTTCGTCCTGCTGGCGTACGCTCGCGCAACCGAGGCCGGCATCGACGGCGCCGCGACCGGTCTCGAAGCGACCCACGAGCTGATCGAATCGCGGTTTCGCGACGAGGCCGGCATGCTCCGCAGCGACTGCGGGCCGGAGTGGGGAGAACGGGAGCCGTACCGCGGACAGAACGCAAACATGCACGCGTGTGAGGCCTATCTCGCCGCCTATGAGGCGACAGGTGACGGCGAGTACCTCGACCGGGCTCGTCACATCGCTCACACGATCACCGTCGAGCTCGCGACCGAAACGGACGGGCTCCTCTGGGAGCATTACACCGACGACTGGGACCACGACTTCGGGTACAACGACGACGAACCCCGCCACCAGTTCCGCCCGCCGGGCTACCAACCCGGTCATCACGTCGAGTGGGCGAAGTTCCTCGCGTTACTCGATCGGCACGAAGACGTGGTTCACTCCGGAACCGACTGGTACGCTCGGGGACTCGAGCTGTTCGACGCTGCAGTAATAAACGGGTGGACAGGAAACGGTAGACCTGAGGGCGGCTTCGTCTACACTCACGAGGCCGACGGCACCACTATCGTCCCCGATCAGTACGGCTGGGCGCTGGCTGAGGCGATCGGTGCGTCGGCCGCGCTGGCCGAGCGAGCCAACGCCCGCGACGAGCATGCGGTCGTCGACAGACTCCAGCGGCTCAACCACCGGTTTCTCGACTGTACAGCCCGCTACCGCGGGCCCGCCGGCCTCTGGTACGAGAAGCGATTCGCCGCCGAGGACGGCGGCGACCCCGTCGCCCCGGAACCCCCGGGTGTCGAGCCCGACTATCATCCCGTTACTGCCGCCTACGAGTGCTGGCGATCGATGCAAGCCAGAGCGGTCGACGAGTAGTGGGGTGCGTTCGAGGGCGCGTGGTCAGTATCGGCGTTACCGTGGTCAGTATCGGCGTTACTCCTCTCCCCATCCGCGCGAGACGGGAGTCTCGCTCGCGTCGACAGCTGCGAGCAGCCACTCGACGGCGGCGTCGAGCGTTTCATCGTCGGTCGCAGTCACTTTCAAGCGATTGTGATCCGCCTCGCGGTCGGGGTAACAGCCGACAGCGACGTCGAACCGCTCCATCGACTCCGCTAACGCGGGGACGATGTTCGCCTCCGGCTCGACCGTGTAGAGGAACCGCGAGCGGCGGTCGCCGACGAACTCGTCGGCGACGGAGCCGAACATCGCCTTCAGCTCGCCCGGGATGCCGGGCATGACATACACGCCGTCGCAGACGCAGCCCGGCGCGAGCCCCGCCTCGTTCAGCAGCGCTCGGCTTCCCGCGGGGATCGCAGCCTCGGCTTCGACGTCCACGTCGATACCACCCTGCTCGTCGGGGATTCGCTCACGGACCGCCGCGAGCCGCCGCTCGACCGCCTCACGCGTCAGGTCGGTGGCGGTCAGCTCACGGTCGAACGCGTCCGCGACCGCCTCCATCGTCACGTCGTCCGGGGTCCCGCCGATCCCGCCGGTGACGATGACGGCGTCGAACGCGTCGGCGTACTCGCGCGCTCGGTCCGCGATGATCGCACGGTCGTCAGGGACGGAGAGGATCCGCGCCACCGCGACTCCGCGATCGCTCAGCTCGCTCGCCAGCCAGTTCGCGTTCGTGTTCACCGTATCCCCCGAGAGCAGCTCGTCGCCGACCGTGATCAACGCGACATCCATTACGTCTTGATTGTGCGGGGAGACCAATGTGTGTTTCCAGTCAAGGACGGCGCCGTCGTTCACGTGACGGTCTCGGGCGTCCTAGGCGCCCGCTGTTCGGCTCGCTCACGAGAGGTGTCTCCTGAAGCGGAGGCCCTCATCGAGAACGAACACGTGAGGCAGACGAGCCGCGTCAGCCCTGGCAGAAACTCCTTACCGCCCGATCGTCCCCTGACGGGTGATCGGGGCGTCGGGATCGACGAGGAACGCGACGACCGTCGCGTCCTCGTCGGCGGTCACGGATCTGTCGCCGTCGCCGGTCCACAGCACACTTTCGGTCTCAGCGAGTTCGAGGTCGCCGATGTCGACCGAGCCCTCGAAGACGTACGCGTACGCGTGACGCCCGTCGATAGCGGGGAGCGTTGCCGACCGCCCCGCGTCAAGCCGGATATCGAAGCAGTCAACCTCGTTACGCACCGTGAACGGGTGATCGGAGCCGTCCGGCGCAAACACGCGCCGCCACTCGTTGTCGACCGGATCCGGAAGCGGCCCGTGCTGGATGTCCGGATCGAGACCAAGACTGTGTGGACGGACGAAGATCTGTAACATCCGAAGCGGCGGGTCGTCTGCAGTGGTCTCCTCCGAGTGCCAGAACCCCCGCCCGGCGTTCATGACCAGGAGGCTCTCGGAATCGGTGACGAGTTCGTTCCCCTCGCGGTCGTCGTGACGCATGACGCCCGCCGGCACCCACGAGACGATCTCCTCGTTGCGGTGTTGGTGCATTCGGATCAGCGTCCCGGGGTCCATGAACGATTCCACGACGGTCGCGAGCGGACCGTACCCGTGGTCGTCGTGGTCGGGATGATTTCGCCCAGGGAAGTTGAACCGGGTGCGGAACGTCCCCTGATTCTGGAAAACATCCGAACGGGGTGCCGGGAAGCGGTCGGCGTCGGCGGCTGTCGTTCGTTTCATTACGCGTCATACGCTCGGGCCGAAGAAAAGCCGCGTGGTGGCGGTGACCGACACCGCCGTTCCCTTCCGGCGACGGCCTCTTGCTTCCAGAGCGCCGTATTTCGATCACCGTGACGACCGTTCTCTCCGACCGCGATCGGCGCAAGCGAGACGACCGCCCAGACGAGACGTTCTACGGCACCCCTCGGTACGTCACCCATGCGGACGACGCGTTCCTCGACCGACTCACAGCGCTGTACGCGTCTGTGACGAACCCCGATGACCGACTCCTCGATGCGATGAGCAGCTGGATCTCACACCTCCCGACGACCCCGTACGATCGAGTCGTCGGCCACGGGCTCAACGAGGCCGAACTGGCCGCGAACGACCGGCTCGACGAGTTCGTCGTCCGCGACCTCAACCGGGAGCAGTCGCTGCCGTTCGACGCCGACGCCTTCGACGTGATCTGCTGTGCGCTATCGGTGCAGTACCTCCAGTATCCGGGCCGGGCGTTCGCGGAGTTCGCGCGGGTCCTCGCACCGGGCGGGACGGTGGTCGTGAGCTTCTCGAACCGGATGTTCCCGACGAAGGCCGTTCGAGCGTGGCGAACCGCGTCAATGGACGGACGAGCGGATCTCGTGGTGCGATACCTAGACGCCGGGGGGCTCGTCGCGACAGAACGAATCGCCGAGCGTTCCGGCACGGATCCCTTCTACGCCGTGATCGGGAGGCATCCGGACGACGAGTCGGGTCCCAACGCTCGACGAGCGGAATGACCGATCGAGTGCGGTCCCGCGCGTTCGACGTCGTCCTGATCGCCGCGTTCGGGGCCGGCGCGCCCCTCGCCCACGTCGGGTGGTATCGGCTATTCGAGACCTCCGTCACGGTGGACGTGGGCGGATCGATACTCCTCGGCGGCGTGTTCGCGCTGGGCTCCGGGGTGGGTATCTGCCGCGGACGACCTCTCGGTCCGAGTTGATTCGACCGCTGCCGTCGATGGATGACGCTCGCGTTCGCCGCGGCCCTCGTGGTCCGCGCCTCGCAGGCGCCCACATTCACGCCCTTCGGGTTTTCTTCGAGCGGCGTCAACCGCGTCCTATTTGTTGGCGGTGCCGGGGTCGGCCTCTGGAGCGTCTGGATTCGGCGGCGCCGGTCGAATCCGGAGACGGGATCGCGTAACTCGAAGCCGTAGTCCAGTGGCGTCGCGGCTCCCCTTCCGAGGCCGCCGTCACTCGGTGACCGGCACGCGAGCGTCACACAGTGCAATTCGTTAAGAAACCTGTGT
>LKMY01000127.1 GCA_001564205.1 Nanohaloarchaea archaeon PL-Br10_U2g5 | reverse complement strand
GTCTGGGACGGCGACGTCGCGGAAGTCCTGACGGACGCGCTCGCCGCGGCCGACGAGACCGTCGTCGACGACGTCCGCCGCCGGACCCGGACCGACGAGCCGCCGACCCCGTTCAACACCACGGCGTTCATCCGCGCGGCGGGCTCGCTCGGCCACTCCGCCCAGCGCGCGATGTCGCTCGCGGAGGACCTGTACACCGCCGGCTACGTCACCTACCCGCGAACGGATAACACGGTGTACCCCGAGGATCTCGACCCCCGAGAGCTCCTCGAGGAGCTGTCGGCCGCCTCGACGTTCGGTGAGGACGCAGCGAGTCTGCTCGATCACGACGAGATCGAGCCGACCGAGGGAGACGAGGAGACGACCGACCACCCGCCGATCCACCCGACCGGCGAGCTCCCCTCGGCGTCGGATCTCTCGGAGGACGAGTGGAGGGTGTACGAGCTCATCGTCCGCCGCTTTTTGGCGACCTGTGCCGAGCCGGCGACGTGGGAGCGGCTCCGCGTCGTCGCGCTCGCGAACGGCGACGCGACCGCGATCGCCGAGCGCGCGGACGGGTTGGCGGCGCTCCGGAATCACGACTCAGCGGACGATCCGGCCGATCTCGCGGCCGACGGTGGGCTTCGACTGAAGGCGAACGGAAAGCGCCTGCTCGAGGCGGGATACCACGACGTCTACCCGTACCGCTCCAGCGACGAGCGGATCGTCCCCGACGTCGAGGTCGGCGAGACGCTCGCGCTCACCGACCGCCGAACCGACGCGAAAGAGACCCAGCCACCCCGTCGATACGGCCAGTCGCGGCTCATCGAAGAGATGGAAAAGCGCGGCGTCGGAACGAAGGCGACCCGTCACCGCACCTTAGAGAAGCTGTACGACCGCAACTACATCGAAAGCGATCCTCCGCGCCCGACTCGGCTCGCGGAGGCGGTCGTCGAGGCCGCCGAGGAGTTCGCCGACCACGTCGTCAGCGAGGAGATGACCGCACAGCTCGAACGCGACATGCAGGCGATCGCCGCCGGCGAGAAGGAGTACGATGAGGTGACAGAGGCGTCCCGCGAGCTGCTCGCGCGGGTGTTCGACGACCTCACCGACTCCCGCGAGGAGGTGGGCGACCACCTCCAGAAATCGATGAAAGCTGACAAGACGCTCGGCCCCTGTCCCGAGTGTGGCGCCGACCTGCTCGTCCGGAAATCGCGACAGGGGTCGTACTTCGTCGGCTGTGACGGCTACCCCGACTGTACGCACACCCTGCCGCTTCCCTCGACCGGGAAACCCCTCATCTTAGACGAGACCTGCGAGGAACACGAGCTGCAACACGTGAAGATGCTCGCCGGCCGGAAGACGTTCGTCCACGGCTGTCCGCAGTGTAAGGCCGACGAGGCCGACGAGGCCGACGACGAGGTGATCGGAAGCTGTCCGGATTGCGGCGCGGACGCGGCGTCGTCGCGGGACGGAGACGGTGAAACCGCCGATGAGCACGGGGAGCTCGCGATCAAGCGACTCCGCTCCGGCTCGCGGCTCGTCGGCTGCACGCGCTATCCCGACTGCGACTACTCGCTGCCGCTGCCGCGCCGCGGCGAGATCGAGGTCACTGACGAGCGCTGTGCGGAACACGACCTTCCACACCTCCGGGTCCACTCCGGCGACGAGCCGTGGGAACTCGGCTGTCCGATCTGCAACTATCGGGAGTTCACGGCCCGACAGGAGGGCTCCGAGCTACAGGCCGTCGAGGGCATCGGCGAGAAAACCGCCGAGAAGCTACAGGACGCCGGTGTCGACGGAGTCGATAAGCTCAAATCAGCGGATCCGGACGATCTGGCCGCCGACGTCGACGGTGTCGGTCCCGACACCGTTCGCGACTGGCAGGCGAAAGCCGACTGATCGACCCGATAAATTACGGTGAGAAACCCTTAGATAAATAAACCGTGACAGCGTGAGGTGTCGATAGATGGATCGTGACTGCGAGTCGGACCGGTCAGGAGACGCCCGATCGTCGCCAGCACTGGCTCCGGACGCGCCGCCGGCCCTCGGATCGTTCGTCGAGGCGATCCCGACGCCCACGCTCGTATGTGACGCTGAGACGCGGGCGATTCGGGCGGTCAACGGTCCTGCAGTCGATCTCCTCGATCAGGATCCCGGAACGCTCACGCTGATGGGAGTAACCGACCTCAGCGAGGCGAAAACAACCGTTAGCGGTGACTCGGTCGCCGACGCGGTCGACGCCGGAAGCGCGGGCAGCGGGATTTCCCGATTCGCGTGGGACCTCGGCGGATCGAGCGGACGGTTTGTGCTCGAACTCGCGTGTCACACGACAGTGATCGACGGAGAGCGATATCTCGTCGTCGGCCTCACTGACGCCACGAACCGCGTGCGTGCCGAAGAAGAGTTGCAGTCGCAGCTACGGGTTACCGACGCGATCGCCTCGACGCTCCCCGCTGCGCTGTTTCAGTGTACGGCGAACGGGACGCTCACGCGATGGAACGAGCGGCTGGCGGCCGACACCGGATACGCGGGCTCCGAGCTCTCCGGCACTGCGCTGACCGGTCTGTTCGACGAAGGGAGCCGCGATGCGGTCACCGAGGCACAGCAGTCCGTCTACGGTCGCGGGGAGGTCACCGAGTGCGACGTGACGCTGTTGGCTCGCTCGGGCGAACGCGTCCCGTATCGGTTGACGCTCGGTCCGATAATCGGCGACGATGCGGTCGTCGGCGCGATCGGGCTCGGCGAGGACGTGACGGAGGCGTCGCTGCGCGAGGAGCGACTCGCCGTGTTGACGCGCGTGCTCCGTCACAATTTCCGAAACGATCTCAACGCGGTGATCGGGTTCACGGAGCAGGCCGTCGAAGAGGTCGATGATCCGACGCTCACGGACAAACTCGACCGCGTCGTCGTGACCGCCGAGCGGCTACTCAGAGTCGGGGAGACGTCGCGACAGGTCGAACGCCTGCTCGCCGACCAGCCGACTCCCGGGCCGCTCGACCTCTCAGCGGCCGTCGACGAGGCGGTCGCTTCGCTTCCTGCCGAATTCCGTGAGCGCGCCGATATCGAGGTCGACGTCCCGGACCAGGTCACGGTGTCTGCGGTTGGCTACCTCGCCGAGGCGATCGCTGAGCTCGTCGACAACGCAGTTCGTCACGCCGACGCAGACCGGCCGCAGGTCACGATTACCGCCGCCAGACTGCCGAGCGAATCGTGGGCTTCGCTGGTCGTCGCGGACAACGGATCCGGGATTCCACCGGCCGAACGCTCGGCGCTGACGGGCGAGGAAACGCCGCTGGAGCACGCGAGCGGTCTCGGACTCTGGTACGTCAATTGGATCGTCACGGCGGGCGGTGGCACCTTCGACATCAGCGAGAGCAAGAGCGGCGGGAGCCGAATCGAGATGCAGCTTCGGACGCCCGACGAGCGCTGAATCTCACTCGACGAGCCGGACCGCATCGCCGACCGCGACGCCGTCGGCCGCGCCGGCCGGAAGCTCGACGATCGTGTCGGCACGGCCGCGACCGAGCCCGACGAACGGCGCGAGTCGCTTTCGCTTTTGCACCCGTCCGTCGACGAGCCACAGCGCGTCGATGGCGACGGGAACGAACAGCATGTGAAGCCACTGGGTGCCGGCGATATCGAACGGGAAGACGAGCGCGTAGTCGTCCGGAACCGAACGCCGAAACATCAGTCCACGGGCCTGCGCGAGCGTCGAGCGCGCGACGTCGACGTCGCTAGCGAGGAGTTCGGTCGACGGCTCGCTGCTGTTACGGTCGTCGACCGAGTCGGGACGGTGAACAAGGCGCACGCTCACACTGTGACTGCGGGTGGATAAATACTCTCGCGACGGATCGCGCAACTCGCGCGTTGCCGAACGTTCGCGTGCCCGCTAGCTCGCGTTTCCGTACGTCTCGTCGAGATACGCCACGATATCGTCGCTTTCGGGCATCGCGTCGATGCCGTGTTCCTCGTCGACGAGGACCGGAACACCGGTCTGCCCTGAGATCTCCTCTACGTCGGTGCGCTCGGAGTGCGAGCGCGGCACCATCACGGAGTCGTACTCCAGTCCGAGTTCGTCGAGCTTCGCCGTCACTTTCGCGCAGAACGGACAGCCCTCCAGTTCGTAGAGTTTCAGATTCGTCATCGATAACACGTACGGCACAGATGCGTAAAGAAGTACGGTCGTCAGTGTGCTCGGGACGCATCGGCGACTACGGGCGCGTTCCGAGCGCGGGTCGTGTCTCGTCGCGCGGAATCCGGTCTGCCCGTCGGTCGTGAACGTCCTCGTGACAGTGACGACACAGGGTGATCAGATTCGACAGGTCGTTCGTCCCACCGTTCGCACGCGGGACGACGTGATGGACTTCCAGTATGCGCGCAGCGGTGCCCTGTGTCGACTTTCCGGGCGGACGGCGTCGCGTCCGGCCGTCGCGGTCGCGCCAGACCGTCGCGCCGTCGACGCGCTGGAGCTTGCCGGCGGGACACAGCGCACATTTGAACTTATCACGGAGCCTGACCCGTGCCTTCCGCTCCCAGCCCGGCTGTGGCGATCGATACGATTTCGGTCCCGTCTCGGAGAGTTTCGAAAACAGCTGTGTGAGCGTCAACACGGGCGGGTCCGGAAGCTCCCGAAGCTTCCACGCGCGGACCGACTCCCACTCTTCCATCGTCTCAGCGCTCTGTTCGACCCGAAGCCGTAAACCGCGTGTGGTCGACGCCCGCTGGTTCAGCAAACACGAGGTGGAGCCTCCGCTCACGCGAACGTGTCGACTACCGCTCAGGCGAGCGTGCCGAACCGAACGGCGAAGTAGCCGAGACACGCGAGCGCCATCAGCCAGTGACCGAGGCGCGTCTCCTCGCTCCGGCCGGCCGAGACGGCGACGATCGGGTAGCTGAGGAGGCCGGCCGCGATTCCGTACGCGATGCTGCCGGTGAGCGGCATGATCATGATCGTGAGTCCGGCGGGCACGGCGTGAACGAGGTCGTCCCAAGCGATCTCCGTGACGTTCTGGAGCATCATCACCGCCACGACGACTAAGGCGACGTACGGCGCGAACGAGGGGATAGCTCCGAGAAGCGGCACCACTGCGAGCGCGATCAGGAAGAACCCGGCGACGAACAGCGCGGTGAGTCCGGTTCGGCCGCCCTCGCCGATCCCCGCCGCCGACTCGATGTACGTCGTCACCGTCGACGTCCCGAGCGCGCCGCCGACGGTCGTCCCGACCGCGTCCGCCATCAGCGGCTTGTCGATGTCCTCTAAATCACCCGACTCGTCGGTCATTCCGGCGGCCTGTCCGAGACCGGTGAGCGTTCCGGCGGTGTCGAAGAAGTCGACGAAAAAGAACGTGAAGATCACGAGCGCGAAGGTGAGCGCCTCGACGTTCTGGAACCCCTCGATAAACGCGAACGCGAGCGGCGTGATATCGTACGCGGCCAACCCGTAGGTGACCTCTCCGATCCCGGGGGCGAGCGTCGCCGTCTCGGTGAGCCCCTGATCACCGCCGCCCGAAAGCGGTTCGATCCCGATTGCGGCGACCACGTACGCAAGTATGCTGGTGAGCAGGATTCCACCGACGATCGCCCCGCGAACGCCGCGGGCCCAGAGGGCGAACGTGAGGAGAATCCCGACGGTCGCGAGGATCGCGATCGGGTCGGCCGCGATGACCGGATTGATGCTCGTCGTTTCGGTGATGACTCGCATCTGTTCGAGACCGATCAGCGCCAGGAAGAGTCCGAT
>LKMY01000126.1 GCA_001564205.1 Nanohaloarchaea archaeon PL-Br10_U2g5 | reverse complement strand
GGATTCATGCGTTACCCCGTCCAACGGGCGGCCAATGACGCACGAACTCCGCGTTCTCGAACGCGTCCGGCAAGTCATCGCGAGCCTTCTTCACCTCCCGCTGTCGACGCTCGGTCTGTACGCAGAACGGGAGACACCACGCGACCAGTACGCGTGTACGCTTCGGGAGCCGTATCCGATCGTTGAGGCGAGGCTCCACCGACTCGGATTCGTTCGGAATCTTGTCTCGTCGCTCAAGCGCCGCGCCTACGACACCCCGCCGGAGACGACCGTTGCGAGCTGGGTTCGCTATCCGGACGGGGCGCTCGCGAGTGACGACCAGCTTCACCTCGGGCTGTTCGTCGGACCGGATCGGTCGACGACCGATGTGTACGCCCATTGGGAGCCGTCGTGGATCCGCCACCCGGTCCGACATTATCGGGCGAACGAGGTCGACGCAGGGACGGGGATCGAGCGAACGCGAGCTCTGTTCGAACGCGCCGGTATTGAGTACGTGGTAGTCCCTGCCGACGAACGGATCGAGGTCGAAACCGACGGTTCAGCGGACGGAACACCGAGCTGACCGGGTGAGAAATCGACCGGGTGAGAACGCGAATGGGGTATACTACTCCGGTTTGGCCGCGTCGTGGCCGCGGTACTCGGCCACACGCTTCCGAGCTGAGGCGAGCGCTTCACGCGCCTCGCCCTCCGCTCGTTCCTCGAGTTCTTTGAGGTCGGCTTGGATCCGGTCGAGCCGCGAGGGCTCCGGCTCCGCTTCCGCGTCGGCACCGACGAGTTCTTTCATCCGGGTCTCAACCGGCTCCAATTCCTCTTTAACGCCCGCTTTCGCGTGTTCTGCCGCGCGACCGAGGTAGTACCGTGCGTCTTCGAAGTGTTTGCTCATATCTGCCCTTTGGCGAACAACAGATATAATCTTTGCGGCGGCGACGCTGAGAAGTATGAAAATCATCACGTGGTGCGTTCTGACCGAAACGAAAATTCGGTCAGTACGTGGGCGACTCCTCGGGCTCACCGTCTCTCACGTTCGCGACCCGTCCGAGCGTGAACAAGAGGTCAGAGAGCCGGTTGATATACGTAACGACCGTCTCGTTGATCGGCTCTGCGCGGGCGAGTTCGACGACCCGGCGCTCGGCGCGCCGGGTCACCGTTCGGGCGTGATGGAGCCGGGCGCCCGACTCGCTGCCGCCCGGAAGGATGAACGATTGGAGCGGCTCCAGCTCGTCATCGAACGCATCGATCCGGTCCTCTAACATCTCGACGTGGTCGGCTTCCACTGCTGGATCGTCGGGATCAGGGGTCGGGTTCGCCAGGTCCGCCTGGACGATGTGGAGGTGGTTCTGGATCGTCTCTAACAGCTCGTCGAGGTCGTCGTGACCGGTCGGACGCACCGTGCCGATCAACGCGTTCGCCTCGTCAACGGTGCCGTACGCCTCTATCCGGTGGCTGGACTTCGACACCCGGCTCATATCCCGGAGGTCGGTGTCTCCGTCGTCGCCGCGTCCGGTGTAGATCGTCATGCGAGGCTCCGGTCGACGTACTCCAGGATGTTCGCGCTCTCGGACATCGTCACGCCCGCCGCCTCGTCGACGATAACGGGAACCCCGCGCTGGCCGCTGACGCGTTTCACCTCGTTGCGATCGGAGTGGAGCGCGTCGACCCACTGCGTCTCGTACGTCACGCTCGCGTCGTCGAGCGCGTCTGACACCTTCTCACACCACGGACACCCGTCGAGAGCGTACAGTCGAACGGACATACACGAACGATCGGCACGAGACGGCAAGAAGGTACGGTGTCAAAGGCGACTGCCGGCGGCGGAGACTTGGGGACGATCGGTTGGTCAGCGCTCGTGATACGACGTCATCGCGGACCGCTGCTCGTCCGGAATCGGTGCCGGCTCGCCGGAGTCGGGATCGAGTGTGACGATCGTTGCTTCGGCGTCGGCGACGACCTGCCCACCGGTCCGAACCTCGTGGGTCATCGTCACGCTGGAGCGGCCGAGTTCAGCGACGTCGATCTCGACGGTGACCGTTCCGTCTGTCAGCTTGACTGCCCGACGAAAGTCGAGCGATAGCGAGGCCAGAACAGTCGAGATCGAAGAAAGATCTGCAGAGAGCACGTCGCGGTAGTACTCGGTACGGGCCTGCTCGATGTATGTTGCGTACACGGCATTGTTGACGTGGCCCATCACGTCGATATCGCGGAACCGAACGTCGATCTCGGTGGTGTAGGTTGTCATATCTGTTCTGTCTGCTGGCCTCCGTATGTAGCCCAGGGTTTCGAAGCGGGATACACCGGTCGGCTGCAGTTCGCCCGGTTCCGATCACGCGGTCGAATCGGAGAACCTCCGGCAAGAGGCGGTGTCAGTACAGCAGTTCGTCGTCGTTTTCGATCATGTACAGGGATCGGGCGGCGATGTTAACCGCATGATCGCCGACGCGCTCGAGGTCGCGGATCGTCAGCAGGAGCCGCGAGACGTTCTGCATCGTCGACTCGATATCGGCGTCCTCGCGGAGCTCGTCACGTTCGATGAGGTCACGCACGACGAGGTCGCTAGCGGCCTCACAGGCAGCGTCGATGTCGTCGTCGGCCTCGGCGACCGCGTGACATCGCTCGGTATCCGACTCTGCGTACGCCACCATCGCTTCGTCTAACATCGCTAACGTGTCGTCGCCGATCCGCTGGACGTCGACGTCGGGGAACACCTCTTGGGTCGCCTGCTGGGCGTACTCGCCGAGGTTCGTTGCGAGATCGGCGATCCGCTCGAGATCGGTGATGATCTTGAACGAGGCGGCGATGAATCGCAGGTCGCCGGCCACCGGCTGCTGGAGCGCAATGAGGTCGGTACACTGACCCTCCAACTCGAGGTAGAGGTCGTTGATCTCCGCGTCGCCGGTGATCACCTTTTGTCCCAGCTCGCCGTCCTGTCGCTCTAACGCGTCGAGACCCATTCGGAGGCGCTCGGCGACGACCTCGCTCATGTAGAGCACGTCGTCGCGGAGCCCCTCTAACTTCGTCTGATACTGTTCGCGTGGCATCGTCTTGGCGTATTTGCCACGCCGGACGTACAAAAACACGTCGCCGGATGGGAGTTTGACAGGATTGATCGGCGGAACGATCGCCACTTCGTCGCGTACCCGTCCCACCGTGTAGACGCGCTACGACTCGTACTCGGCCCACACGTATCGCGTTCCGTAGCTCCGATACGGTCGCCAGGCGTCGCCGATATCGCGCATTTCCGCTCGACGCAGCTCCTCGCCGTCGTTGTATATCTGTTCGATCCCCTTCCTGACTGCGAGATCGCCGAGAGGAAGCACGTCTTCGCGACCGAGCGAAAAAATGAGATACATCCGCGCGGTCCACGCGCCGACACCCCGGATCTCGGTGAGGAGCTCGATCACCTCCTCGTCGCCCAACTCCGCAAGCCCCTCGCGACTGAAGTCGGTGTCGCCGTCTCGGAACGCAGCCGCGGCAGCGCGGAGATACTCGACTTTCGTCCCGCTGAGTCCGGCGTCTCGCAGCCGCTCTTCGTCCGCAGCAAGCACGCGGTCGGGGGTGACCTCTCCACTAAGGACGTCGAGAAACCGCCCGTGGATCGCCGCCGCGGAGGCGGTCGACAGCTGTTGGTTCACGATCGAGGTGCACAGCCGCCCGAACTCGTCGTCCGCGGGCTCGACCGCGAGCCGCCCGTATCGGTCGATCAGTCGGGCCATCGTCGGATCCTCACGCAACGTCGCCTCTACTCGATCGTCCATCGCGTCCGAGTTCGGGCCGGAATCACCTGTAGGTTTCCCGGAGGTGACTGGAGACGTTTCGAGCGTCGTGCGCGATCGACCGCGAACCAACCCCTGCTATCGTGTTCACCTAAATAAACTTACCTTTCGTTTTTCGTTTGGAAGATGGAAACGTTCAACCATGATCGTTCCGACCACCTTTGTATGCAACTCGAAGACGTTCAGCGCGTGGCGGTCCTCGGCGCCGGAAACATGGGCCACGGCATCGCGGAGGTAGCCGCGCTCGCCGGCTACGACGTCTCGCTGCGAGACATCGAAGAAGCGTTCGTCGAAGACGGCTACGACCAGATCGAGTGGTCGCTCGGCAAGCTCGCCGAGAAGGACCGGATCGGCGAGGCGGAGGCCGACGCCGCCCTCGACCGCGTCGAGGCCTTCGTCGACTTGGAGGCGGCGCTCGCCGACGCCGACGTGGTCGTCGAGGTCGTCCCGGAGAAGATGGCGATCAAGAAGGACGTGTACGAGGAGGTCGTCGAGTTCGCGCCCGAGGAAGCCGTCTTCGTCACCAACACCTCCAGTCTCTCCATCACCGAGCTCTCGGAGGTCACCGACCGTCCCGAGCGCTTCTGTGGAATGCACTTTTTCAACCCGCCGGTGCGGATGGATCTCGTCGAAGTCATCTCCGGGAAACACACGAGCGAGGAGACGCTCGAGCTGATCGAGGGGCTCGCAGAGTCGATGGGAAAAACTCCGGTCCGCGTCCGAAAGGACAGCCCGGGGTTCATCGTCAACCGAATCTTGGTCCCGCTGATGAACGAGGCAGCGTGGATCGTCGACGCCGGCGACGCGACGATCGAGACGGTCGACTCCACGACGAAGTTCGACATGGGTCTCCCGATGGGGTCGTTCGAACTCGCCGATCAGGTCGGAATCGACGTGGGATTTCACGTCTTGGAGTACATGCACGAGGTGCTCGGCGACGCCTATCGCCCCTGCCCACTGCTCGCCGAGAAGGTCGAGGAAGGAACCCTCGGAAAAAAGACCGGCAAGGGATTTTACGACTACGAGGAAGGGGACGGGGCACAGATTCCGACCGATGCGGTCGACGAGGGCGTTCGGCGCCGGCTGCTCGCGGTGATGGCGAACGAGGTAGCCGGGCTGATCGGCAACGACGTCGCCGACGCGAGCGCTATCGATCAGGCGGTGATGCTCGGCGCCGGCTTCCCGGACGGTCCGGCCAAGCTCGCGGATCGTGCGGGGCTCGATACCCTCGTCGAGACGCTCGACACCCTCGCAGACGAGACCGGTGAGGAGCGTTACGAGGCGACCGACTATCTGCGCGAAGCCGCTGACGCGGGCGGCTTCCGAGCCGCCGACGACAACGGAGAAACCGGGGCCAACGACGACGCCGTCGACAGCTACGACACGCTCAACGTGTCCGTCGAAGAGCGGATCGGCCACGTCGAGATCGATCGGCCACACCGGATGAACACGATCAGCGGCGAGCTGCTCGAGGAGCTGGCCGACGCGATCGACCGGCTCGACGCAGACGACGAGGTCCGCACGATCCTGCTGTCGGGAGCCGGCGACCGCGCCTTCTCCGCCGGTGCCGACGTCCAGAGCATGGCCGCCGGCGGTGGCGATCCGCTCGAAGCGGTCGAGATATCTCGAACCGGCCAGCAGACGTTCGGGAAGTTAGAGGCGTCGGACAAGCCCGTGATTGCCGCCATCGACGGCTACTGTCTCGGCGGCGGCATGGAGCTCGCCACCGCGGCGGACCTGCGGATCGCATCCGAGCGGTCTGAGCTCGGTCAGCCGGAGCACAATCTCGGTCTCCTCCCGGGATGGGGCGGCACCCAGCGGCTCGCACGACTCGTGGGCGAGGGTCGCGCCAAAGAGATCATCTTCACCGCCGACCGGTACGAGGCCGAGACGCTGGCGGAGTACGGCTTTATCAACGAGCTCGTTCCCGACGACGAGCTCGACGAGCGGGCGTGGGAGCTGGCAACGGAGCTCGC
>LKMY01000125.1 GCA_001564205.1 Nanohaloarchaea archaeon PL-Br10_U2g5 | reverse complement strand
TCCTCGTAGAGCCCGGCGTCGACGTCGAAGTGGAACAGGTAGTCGCCGAGCCGCTCGCCGCTCGGACGGGACTCGATACGCGAGAGGTTGAGGTTGCGATCGGCGAACGCCTCGAGCAGCTCCAAGAGGAGCCCGGGGTAGTTCGCGTTCGGGTAGACGATGAGGGTGGTCTTGCCACCGGCGTCCGATCGCGCGGACACGGGTGCGACGACGAGGAATCGGGTCGCGTTCGAGGTCCGGTCTTGGATGTCTTCGGCCAGGATGGTGAGGTCGTCACCCGCGTTGTCCGGGTGGCCGATACCGGCGACGCGGGCGTCGTCACGGGCGCGCTCGACGCCGCGGGCGGTGGAGGCGACCGCTTCCAACTTCACTGACGGGTAGTGTTCGTCCAGCCAGTTGCGGCACTGTGCGAGCGCCTGCGAGTGGCTGGCGACGACTTCGAACTCCGGCCCCTGCGCGAGCAGGGCGTGACGGATCGGGGTGACGACCTCGCGAGTGACCGCGACGTCGTGGTCGGCGAGCGCGTCGAGGCTCTCCGTGACGGACCCCTCAATGCTGTTCTCGATGGGGACCACACCTCGCTCGAACTCGCCGGACTCGACGGCGTCGACGATGGCCGTGACCGACTCGCGGAACGACACCTCGGTGGCGACGGCCCGTGCCGCACGGTGTGAGTACGTTCCGGCGGGGCCGAGTGTGACGGCGTTCATCGACTACACCTATCAGACGATATTAAAAAAGCGTGCGGGGTCTGATACGGCCGATCGAAAGTTGGGCGTCGTTCGTTGCCTCGTCCACCGACGAGTATCAGCAACATATTTCCGAGTTGCTCCGAATCATGCAACGCATGGGTATTCTTGATGCGTTCGGTTCCTTGGCCAGTGCGCTAATCGCCGGCTTCGTGATGCTCGCATTCGCGATTCTGAGCCTGTTTGTCACCGTCTTCGTCGTGGACATCGCCGCGGCGATCGGCGGGCTCAATCCGGACGACAGCTACGTCGTCCTCGGCGCAACGATCCTCGCCGCCTCGGCTATCATCGCCGGCGGCGTCGGCTTCGCACTCCCCGAGGAATCGGCGTAATCAGAGCGCTCGGTGCACGTCAGGTGGATATCGTCGCTGATTCATCTCGGGGCTCCGCCGGCCGGTGCTGAGCCGAACGGCTACGGTAGTTGGAGCGTCCCTTCGTACCGATGCGAGCCGTCGATGGTCTCGGTGTACTTGTAGGCGTCCGGCGGCTCGATTCCCCACGCACGGAGCCGCTCGTCGACGCCGTCGACGTACGTCGTCAGAAACGATCCGCGCTCTCGGAGCGTCGGGGGCGCCCGGCCGTGTTCCGTTTCGAAGCGACACCGCGCGGTCCGGTCGTCTCCCGCGAGTTCGACGCGGAGCCGAAGGTCGGAGCGGAGCCGCTCGCGAACGGTTGGGGCGTCGCCGCGGAGTATTCCCTCCCCGAACGCGTCGATCGCTGTGATTGCGTCGTCCGGAACGTGATTCACGCTCTGAGCATGGTGCTCGACGAACATATCCCTCTCCCCGTTTCGGTGTCGGTCTCCTCGGTCGCCGTCCCGTTGCCGCCCCCGTCGTCCCGTTGCCGCCCCCGTCGTCCCAGTTCGAACCACCCCACTCGGCCGGCTACCGCTCGCGGCTCGGAATCGCTCCGAGCGCTGCCTCAACGACGCGGACCGCGGTCGCCCCGGCTCGTCGCTCCACGATGACTACGAGCGCGTCACCGGCGACTCCGGCGGCCGACACGTCGACGTCGACGGCGGCCAACCGGCGGAGAACGGCTGCAAGCGCCGCGGCGTCGACGTCGCCGCTCGCGAGGACCGCCGTGTCGCGTCCCCCCGACAGGACGGCTGCCCCGCCGACGCGGAAGAGCGGATCGTCGTCTAGCGCTCCGGCTTCGTGTTCTTCGACCGCCACTCCGCTCCGCATCGAGACGCTCGCAGTCCGACTGTCCGTCTCGTAGGAGGGGATATCCTCTCGGAACCGCCGAAGTGCGGTCGCGATCGCATCGGGGTCGCCGCCGATCCCGGCCTCTTCAGCCAGCCACGCGGCGGCGGCGCTATGGTTCAGTACGCCCGCACGAAGCGCGTCGAGGACGAACGGGTGCTTCCGGACCGCCTCGCGCGTGTCGGCTGCCAGCGACATGGGCAGCTCTGCGACCCGGATGGTAATGGCGATTTTGGTCGGCGTCGGCGTCGACTCGTGGTGAGTACCGGTTTCCCGCTCGGCCGTACCCTCCGAAGTCCATAAGAGCGGCGCGGCCCCAGATCGGATATGCAGTCGCTCGTCATCGTCGCACACGGCTCACACCTCAATCCGGGTTCGAGCGCGCCGACGTACGATCACGCGGACACGATCCGCGCGACCGGCGCGTTCGACGAGGTGAAGACCGGCTTCTGGAAGGAGGAACCGCACTTTCGAGAGGTGCTCCGCACCGTCGAGGGCGACGAGGTGTACGTCGTCCCGCTGTTCGTCTCTGAGGGGTACTTCACCGAGCAGGTGATCCCCCGCGAGCTCCGACTCGACGGCTGGGACGTCTCCGAATGGAACTCCGACGGCCTCTCCGCCGATCAGGCCACCCTCGTCGCCGAGGATATCGACAGCGAAGTCCACTACTGCGGTCCGGTCGGAACCCACCGCGCCATGACCGATGTGATCGTTCGGCGCGCGGAGTCTGTCACCGGCGACCCAGACGTGGGCGAAGGGTTCGGGCTGGCAGTCGTCGGACACGGCACCGAACGCAACGAGAACTCGGCGAAGGCGGTCGAATACCACGCGGACCGGATCCGCGATCGCGACCGCTTCGACGAGGTCGAGGCGCTGTACATGGACGAAGACCCCGAAGTCGACGACCTCCCTGAGTTCTTCGAGAGCGAGGACGTCGTGTTGGTCCCGCTGTTCATCGCCGACGGCTACCACACCCAAGAGGACATCCCGGAGGACGTGGGGCTCTGTGAGGACCACGCGCTGGGGTACGACGTTCCGACGGACGTCGACGGCACCCGGATCTGGTACGCGGGTGCGGTCGGCACTGAGCCGCTGATGGCCGACGTCATCTTAGAGCGCGCTGCGGACGCGGGCGCCGACCTCGGTGCCGCGCTCGACGACGTGCGCGAGACGACCCGCGTCGCGACGGGGGACTGACCGTGGGCGAAACCACCGCTGACGGGTCCCGAGACGACGACCACGACGGTCCCGACATCGACCTCCCGAGCGACGCCTTCGACGCGGTCCTCGACGCGGTCGACGGTCTCGATCCCGACGAGCGACTCCATTTCGAAGGGTTCAGCGTCGCCGGCGAGAGCGACGACGGCGGCTACGTCTTGGACCCGACCGGCGATTCCGACGACTCCCGGACCGGGTTGAGCGAGCGCGACCTCCACGCGGCCCTCGCTGAACGCGCGCCGCGCGTCACGGACTGGTACCTGTTCGAACGGGTCGTCGGCGAGTTCGGGCCGCGCCGGGCGTTCCTCCGCTGGATCGAAGACGCGGACGGCGCGACGGTCGCGAGCCGGTACGCCGCACTCGCGGCCGGAATCGAACGCGACTGGGGCCAGCTGAAGATCACGGCGACGGTCACCGACCGCGGCGAGCGCCGGTACGACGTGCGCCACGCTGACGACGCTGACACGCCGGCCGACGAGCTGGACGCGTACGAGGACCCGCTCGACGCCCGCGACCTGGTGACGTTCGACGGAAACGGACGGTACCGACCGCTCAAGACGGCCCCGTCGCTCGCGGGCGGCTGGGTCTTCCCCGAACTGGGGCCGCGAGCCGTTTACGAGCTGGTCGAAACGGTGTACCCCGCCACGATCGTGAACTGGCACCGCGAGCGCGAGGGCGAACTCGACGTGACCCACTGGCGCGAGACGATGGCGCGGCAGTCCGGCATCTACGGCGTGGTGAAGACGTGGGACCGCGGTGAGGGGTACGAACACGTCAACTGGGTCGCGGAGGCCTGCTGTGACGACTCGCAGTGCCTCAAGCGGCGCGAGTGGGAGTACGACGACGAGACCGAGCTCGATGTCGACGGCGGAAGCGGCGTCTTTCCCTGCCGGGAGCCCTGCTCGGTCGTCGTGAGCGCCGCGCGCAAGTGGACGCGCTTAGAGAGCGAGCAGCCGCGGACCTACCAGTTCGAGCTGACGCCGAGCGAGAAAGCGCAGGTCGAAGCCATCATCGACGCGGTCGCCGACGGCCGGATCGACGACATCCGCGAGGCCGACACGAAAGAGGGAGCGAATCGGTATCGCGCCCGCTTTTTGCGCGCCAAGCTGTTCGACGACGAGGGGAACCTCGGTGGCGTCCCGACCGAGCCGGAGAGCGAAGACGCGGAATAATCCACACGGTGGCGCGTGCTTCCGAGGCCGCTTCGCGGCCGAGGAGCGCGCGCGAGGGAGGCGGCGGGCCGGCGCGGCGAAGCCCGCGCCGGTCCGTCCGCCGAGGCTGGGGAGGTGTGAGGTGCGGTTGCGGTGCAGGGTGGGACTCAAAGGGGCAGCAGCGAGGACGGCGCAGGCGACGCAAGCACTGGAGGGAGTGAGCCAAGCGAACGACCGAAGCGCACAGCGAGCGTGCGCCGTCCTCGCTGCTGGGGCTTTGGAAGCGTTCGTGTCGACCGGCGATTCATAACAGATGGAGAGCCGAGCGACTGGGGCGCTTGACGTGGTCACCGTCTGCCCGTCTGCGACTCGGTATCACTGAGCGATCGGGACCGTAGCTGAATTCGCCACACCACCGACGGCGACGTTTTATAAACCGTTGACGCGATGAGAACGGTTCGATTTGATCCGTCGATCCCGTGTCAGAAACCCCACCCGACGACGCACTGACGACCACCCGACGACGCACTGACGACCACCCGACGACGCACTGACGATCACGCGAAACAGAAGGGCTCGCGCGAAACGGAGACGGCCCTCACGTACAGCCGCGCGTGCAGGCGACGGTAAAGACCGCCTCACTGCAAGACTGCCCCACTGCAAGACCGCCCCACTGCAAGACCGCCCCACTGCAAGACCGTCTCACGAAAGCTTTAGACGGGAGAACGGCCTATCTCGGCGCAATGAGTCGCGGGCCCGAACTGATAATCACGGAGAAGGACAACGCGGCGCGCCGCATCGCCGACATCCTCAGCGGCGAGTCCGCGACAGCGGAGCGGATGAACGACGTCAACGTATACAAGTGGGGCGGCAAGCGGTGTATCGGCCTCTCTGGCCACGTCGTCGGCGTCGACTTCCCGGCGGAGTACAACGACTGGCGCGACGTCGAGCCGGTCGAACTCATCGACGCGCCGGTGACGAAGGAGGCGACCCAAGAGGGGATCGTCGCCGCGCTTCGACGGCTCGCGCGCAACGCCTCCCGAGTCGTCATCGCGACCGACTACGACCGCGAGGGCGAACTCATCGGGAAGGAGGCGTACGAGCTCGTTCGCGAGGTGAACGAGAGCGCCCCGATCGACCGCGTCCGGTTCTCCTCGATCACCGACAACGAGGTACAGAAGGCGTTCGCGAGTCCCGACGAGCTCGATTTCGATCTCGCCGCCGCCGGCGAGGCCCGACAAGTGATCGATCTGACGTGGGGGGCCGCGCTCACCCGCTTCCTCTCGCTTTCCGCCCGCCAGCTCGGCGACGACTTCATCTCCGTCGGCCGGGTGCAGGGTCCGACGCTCAAGCTCATCGTCGACCGCGAGCGAGAGATCCAAGCGTTCGACCCAGAGGCCTACTGGGAGCTGTACGGGAACCT
>LKMY01000124.1 GCA_001564205.1 Nanohaloarchaea archaeon PL-Br10_U2g5 | reverse complement strand
CGCGTCGGCCTCGGCGGCGACCGCCTCGTCGAGCCAGTCGGCGCCTGAGCCGGTGACGATCGCGACCCGCTCGATCCGCTCCGGGCCGAAGTCGAGAACGCGGGTCCCACCCGAGTCGCTTTCGGGTTGACCCTCGAACGCGTCGAGTTCCGCACGTATCGTGTCGACTGCGACGGGTGCTGCCGTCTCGCCGAGCGTTCCGATCGTGACGGGACCGAGCTCGCCGAACGGCTCTCGGTTCGAGACTCCGACTGCTTCGGCGACGCCGGCGGCGTTCCCGAGTTCGGGGTGCCCGTCGAGCGGGAGGTGCGAGACGTACAGCGCGATCTCGTGCTCGACAAGCGCCGCGATCCGGTCGTACGCTCGACCCGTGACGCGATCGATACCTCCCCACGATATTCCGTGGTGGACGACGAGGACATCGGCGTTCGCGTCGGCCGCGGCTTCGATAGTCGCGACCGCAGCGTCGACCGCGAACGCGACGCGATCGACATCGATGCCGACGGGGCGCTCCCCGTCGCCCGGCCCGACCTGTAACCCGTTCTCGCTCGGATCGACGTCGGCGTAGGCGGCCGTATCGATCCGGTCGTCGAGCCGCTGAACGTACTCGGATAGATCCATACGGTCAGGTGTGCGCCAATTCAAATAAAAGACGGCGAACCACGGATCGGCACGGGTGCCACGATTGTCGTCCGCCGGGCTCAGTCGTCGAGCTCCTCGCTGACCGACTCCGGCGGTCCCGATTCCGCGCCGACTGGTTCGGGCCCTGAACCGGCCTCACTCGGCCGTTTGGGCGGCGCGTCGAACTCGGGATCGAACAGCTTGAGCGCGGTGCGGATCGTCTCCCAATCGTCTTCGCCGGCCGCGTCCCGAAGCGAGCGGGTGGGGGCCGCGAGCAGCTGCCCGACGAGCGAGTCGGCCAGATCTTCGACGGTCGTGCGCTGCTCGTCGTTCAACTCACCGTGCGCTTCGAGCCGTGAGACTGCCCGATCGACCTCGCGGGCCTTGATCCGATCGGCGCCGGCGTACATCGCAGAGATGGCGTCGTCGGCCCGCTTGCGCTTGTACGCCTGGAGGATGCGGTCGAGCTCCTCGCGGATTATCGCCTCGACCTCTCGGGCCTCCTCCTCGCGGCTCTCGCGGGTCCGCCGAGTGACATCTTCCAACGCGTCGATATCGTACAAGCTCACGCCGGAGTGGCTCGCAGCCGCGGGGTCGACGTCGCGCGGCTGCGCGATGTCGATACAAACGAGCCGGTCGGCCCCCGTGAGGTGTTTCGACTCGATAACTGGGTTGGGGCTGCCGGTCGCAGAGATAACGAGGTCCGCCTCGGGGATCACCGCCGAGAGGTCAGCCAACGGGACCGCCTCTGCCGGGGTCTCGACCTCTTCGGCGACGAACTCCGCGTGGGGAACGGTCCGGTTCGCGACGACGATCTCGCCGACAGCAGTGTCGTCGAGCGAACGGGCGGCGAGCGTTCCCATCTCGCCCGCACCGACCACGACGGCGGAGCCGTCGGTCAGGTCGATCTCGCTCGCGGCCAGTCGGACTGCGGCCGAGCCGAGCGACACCACGCCTTCGTTGATCGACGTCTCCGTTCGCGCGCGCTCGCCGACGTGAAGCGCCTTCGTCACCGCATCTTTTAACACGGGACCGATGCCTCCGGCCGACTTCGACTCCTCGTACGCCTCGCGGAGCTGGCCGATGATCTGGTCTTCACCGAGCACGAGCGACTCCAACCCGGCGGCGACTCTCATCAGGTGCTCCAAGCTCTCTTCGTGACCGAGATGTCGAAGCGCCCCGCTCCGGACATCGGGGGCGAACGACTCCAGCGCGACCGTCCCGTCGACGGTCCGATCGGTGACGACGAACGCCTCAGAACGGTTACACGTCTGGAGTGCGAACGCCTCCTCGACCCCTTCACGAGCGAGCAGGTCCGAGACGGTGGCGCGGACCCCGTCACCGCCGGCCGCTTCGATTTCGTCGACAGACGCGCGGGAGTGGGCGACGCTCACCCCCGTGATAGCGCCGGTGTCTCTCATCGTTCAAGTACCTCTTCGATCACTGAATACGCCTCTTGACGACCGTTGGATCCCCCCTTTTGTAAACCCTTCCAAACCCCGTCGGATCGGACCACGTGACGGATTGCTTCCCGGCGCTTCTCGGGCCCTATGTTCCGGTCTTTGAGCTCTTGTCGGAGCTGTCCGGACAGCTCTGCCATGGCGCCCGCTCCGTCGATCTCAGCCTCGATTCGCTCGCGGAGCGCCTTCGAGAGCGCCGGACTCGCGCCGCCTGTCGAGAGCGCGACGCGGACTGGGTGGTCGTCGACGGTCGCCGGAACGACTACGCTGCTCGCCTCGCGGCTACCGGAAACATCAGTTCGGTTGATAAGTATCCCGGCGTCGAACGCGGCCGCCTCCGCCGCCGCGTTGACAGCGGCGTCGTCCGTCGCAGCGACGACGAGGGCCGGAGCGAATCGGTCGACCCAGTCGCGGACCGCATCGGGAGCCGGGGCGGCACGGACCAGTTCGATAGCGGGCGTGTTCGGGCCGGTGGGATCTGAGCGCGACCCGTCGTCCGCGTTCTCGATATCGACGAGCCGGTCGTCGAACGTCGGGCTTACGACGACGACGTCGGCATCGTTGGCGAAGCGTAACGCCTTCCGCGCGCCGACGGAGCCGCCGCCGAACACCAGCACCGTCTCGTCGCTGAAGTCGTGGTAGAGTGGGATCACGCGGTGTTGCTGTCAGCACGGTCGGCGATGCGGATCCCCGTCTTCTTCAGAATCCGTGTCGAGAACAGCGTGTCCCAATCGTTCGCGCTCACATCCCAGTACTCGTCCATCAGCGCTTTCACCTCCGCAATCCGGCGATCGCTTTCCGCTTCCGTCCGCCCGTGCGTCATCGCGAAGAAGTTGTACTCCCAGACGCCGGCGTGTCTGGGGCGCTCGTAGCAGTGCGTGACAAAATCGAGGCTCGCGACCGCCGGACCGACCTCATCAAGCACATCCGCCGGAACGTCCCAGACCGTCATCCCGTTCTCCGTGTACCCGAGCGCGTAGTGGTTGGGGATGACGCCGATACGGCGTACCTTCCCCTCCACGTTGAATCGCTTGATCGTCTCGATTACCCAGCCGACGTCCACCGCAAGTCGGTCGGCGATGTCGGCGTACGGCGTCTCCGTGATCGGGAGCCCGCCCTGGATCTCCACGACGAGGTCGCGCTCGTCGGGGGTGAGCGTCGAGCGACCACTCGGCGACACGTCGGGGCCGAGACCAGACAGATCGATGGCGCCGTCAGAGACCGGTCCGTCGACGAGGAACTTCGCGCCGACGTGAAACTCCCGCTGTTTCGGGAGGTTATACGTCTCTTGGCCGGTGACCGACTCGATCTCGGAGAGCACCTCTTCGACCCGGTCGCTCCCGTCTTTGTCTGGGTCGGGATGGTCCGCGACGCTCACGACGAACCAGACGTTGAGATGCGGGTGTTCACGCTCGTAGTTGTGTGCGACCTCGTCGAACTCGTTGATCTGCTCGACAACCTCGTCGAATCGGTCTTCCGGGGCATGCAGTGCGACGAGCGACGCCGCACCGCCGATCTCCTCAGCGTTGACGAGTGCCCCGAACCGCGAGAGGATCCCCTCTTCGTCGAGTTGTCGGACGCGCTCGCACAGCTCCGGACCCGTCACGTCGACGCCGCGGTCCCGTAACGCAGCCGCAGCAGGCTCGAAGGGTCGTTCAGTGGCGGGGAATCCGCCCTGGAAGGCGTTGATGATCCCGCGGTCGAGCGCCGTCAGATCCGCGTCGACCTCTTTCATACGAGAGGATCGGATCCGAGCGAGAATAAGCGATTCGGCACGCCGCTACCGAGTGAGGGGCGCGCGGTTATCAAGCTTCAGCCGTCGAGGTCGCGGGCGATATCCGCCAGCGACGACCTTGGCCCACGGTTCGCCTCGTACACCGTCCGCTCACCGGGAATACGGAGACCGTACAGCGTTCCGGGCACGACGACATCGAGCACGATGCTATCGCCCGGTCCACGTCCGCGTTCGGCCAGCCACTCGGCCAGTCGGTTCGTTCCCTCGCTGGTCTCGCGAGCGAGCCGCCGGTTGTCGAACGCCCCTCTGATGAGTCGTCCGCCGCTGTCGGCGGTCACCGGTGCATACCGCTCTTCGCGGTCGATCACGACCCGGACCACGTCACCCGAAGCCATCGACAGCGACGCACACGCTCCCGATTCGACGCGCTTTGTGAGGTCGTCGTCGGACGGCAGCCGGACACAGGGACGCCGGGTACCGCCGCTCCGGGCGAGCGAGACGCGGATCGAGGCGATACCCTCGTCGTCGGAGGGAACACGAGGCATCGAGAACGAGCGTTACTCCTCGTCGGCGTCCGCGTCACCCTCTCCGAGTGCGGCGGCGACATCGTCGCCGTCAACGACGGAGACGTTGATCTGTGCGATGTCGTCGTCGATCTCGCGGCCGCGGACCGTAATCCGCTTTCGCTCGCCCTCGCGGGACGGTTTGAACCCGACGCCGCCTTCGAGGAGGAGCTCCTTCAGCCGCGTGCCGGAGACGTCTTCGCGCATCGGGCGGCCGGTCTCGTCGGAGCCGCCGGTGATCGCGATCGTGTGTTCGGAGAGCCCGACGGCGTCGCCGCCGATCTCGTCGCCGATCTCTCGGCCGAGGAATCGGTTCGCGTCCTGTCCGTCGACTTCTCGCTGGAACGTCTCGCCGGTGTCGGGGTCGGCGATGACGACTTTGAATTCAGCCATGAGCGAACCGAGACTCCCGCGAATAAAAAGCACGTCGAAAGCGCGATCTGACCGTGAACCCCGGTCGGCTGCCAGATTGGCGTCGCGGTGACAGCTATCTGCAGCCGGTCACGGGCTCAGTCCGTCCCTGTCGACTCGCTCGATATGATCGGCTCGGTCACTCCACGGACCGTCGATAAACGCTTCCTCGAGCGCCCGAGCGACCCGTTTTGGATCGTCCGTGCCACCGGCAGCAGCGACGCTACCGACCGTCCTCGGGTGAAAAGGAACCCCCAGCGCATCGTACACGTGCCTGGTGACGTCGGCGATTGCGGGCTCATCGTCCTCGGCGACGACGAGACAGCCAGCGATCAGAGCCGCGTCAGCGCGGACTCGCTGCGCGATCCCAGAGAGCTTTCCACCGCCGGCGACACGAATCGAGTGGTCGCCCGGGCAGAACGCTTCCGACGGCTCTCCGACGGTGACTTCCGCACCGAGCCCGCAGAGCGAGCCCAGGACGACGTCAGTCGTGAGCTCGTATCGTTCGGCTATCGATCGGCCACCGTCCACGAGCGGGACGGCGTGCGCGAATGCGAGGGTTTGGCCCGTGTAGGCGACGGCCCGACCACCCACGTTCCGTTGGACCGGTTGAAACCCCACCGCTGCGGCGCGGCGTTTCGCTCGCTCGAACCCGGATTCGCGAGCGTCGCGACGGCCGAAGGCGACCTGTCGGGGAGGCGTCCAGACTCGGATCCCCGGCGTGCCGTCCGCTGCGGACCTGAGTAGTGATGCCGTCCACTCACGGTCGGACTCCGGATCCGTTGTGCACCCCCTCAGCACTCGCATATCGAGGACGACGGCGCGGACAGACAAGGCGGTTGTGAAGAGAAGACGGGGATCTGTGTGTCGGGTCGTCGCATGACACAAACGTTTTGACCGCTCTCGGAGTGGTTTCGATATCAATGAGCGACCTCGGCGCGTTACCGGTGCAGGCGTACCTGACCGCCTGCTTGCTCTCCGGGATCATCGGGCTCTTGCTGGGTCGTGTGGCCTGGCACCGGCACGACCAGCCGGGCGGGGTCGAGGTCGCGCTCTATCTGTTGTGTGGCGGCGGCATCTCGCTTCTGTATGGGGTCAGAATCGTCAGCGCGAGCGAACTGGCAATGACCGTGGCACTCAATCTCTCG
>LKMY01000123.1 GCA_001564205.1 Nanohaloarchaea archaeon PL-Br10_U2g5 | reverse complement strand
GACCGCGAGGCTCGGAATCGAACTGACTCCCTCGGCGACCGCAGCGAGGATAGCGGCACCGGTCGGGGTCAGCAGCTCGCGGGCGATCGGGCCGCCGGTGAACGTGAAACCGGCACGAGTAACGATCGCTGTCGTCGCCGGCGGGGGAACCGGGTAGATCCCGTGGCTCATCTCGACTTCGCCGCCGCCAGCAGCGACCGGCGTGGTGACGACTCGTTCCGGTTCGAGATCGTCAAGGAGCAGCGCCGCGCCGACGATGTCGGCGATCGCGTCGTCGGCGCCAACTTCGTGGAAGTGAGTGTCTTCGAGATCGGTGCCGTGCACCGACGCCTCCGCTACACCGAGGCGTTCGAAGGCGTCGAGTGCGGTTGATTCGACCGACTCGGGCAGGTCCATCGACTCGACGAGAGAGACGACTTCGGGGTAGCTGCGGTGGACGCCGGCCCCCTCGGCGTGGTCGATCGTATCCCCGCGGTTGTGGGTATGACTGTGACCGTGATCCTCAGCGTGACCGTGGCTGTGATCGTGGTCATCGGCATGGTCATGATCGTCTTCCTCGTCGCGGCCGTCTCCGTCGTCGTCAAGCAGTACGTCGACGGTCGTTGCTCGAATCCCGTTTTTTGTCGCTTCACCGATCTCGTACCTGATCGGGAGATGATCGCTCACTCGAGTGAGGACGTCGGGATCGGCGCCGGCTGCGATCAGCGCGGCGCAGATCATGTCGCCGGCCGCGCCGGTCCGACCGTCGAAAACGAGCGTTCGCATGACGTAGTCGAGGCGAGCATCGGTCAAATACCTCCGGATCGAATGCGGGTAGAGTCATACCCCACTCAGCTACTCTGAGCTCCGCATCGGCTGCCGCTCGCCGTAGGTAAGCGTCCGCCAGACCCACTCGACGGGGCCGAACCGGAAATACCGTAGCCAGAACACCGACAACGCGACCTGCACCACCCAGATGGCGACGACGATCCCGAGCTGTTCGACGCGGTTCACCGAACCGAACAGCCCGAGCCCGTGCCCGTAGAATATCGTCGTCGCGATGACGGTCTGGAGCAGGTAGTTCGTGAACGCGGTCCGCCCGACCGCCGCAAACCCTTGCGTCACGGGTCCGTCTGGCCGCCGGCGAGCGTACAACATGACGACTCCGAGGTAGCCGCCGGCGACGAGAAGGCTTCCCCAGTAGTTGAACTGGAGCCAGAACAGCGCGGCGTCGGCGCTCCAATTATTCGTTTCGATGTAGACGACGCCGGCGACGATGATCCCAACGCCGACGGCGCCGAGGCCAACGAGTCGTTTATAAAACGCCGTCGACCGCTCGCCGGTCAGCACGCCCCACCGATACAGCGCCATTCCAAGCAGCATCGTCCCCCCGATCTGCCAGAAGTTCTCGACGATGCCGGTCTGGCGCTGGAACGCGGCCGGCACCCGATGATCGAGCTGTTCGAGCCAGCCGCCTCGATAGGCCGCCACCTCCTGTCGGATCGCCGCCTCCGTCGGCGCCCACTGTCCTGCGATCGCTTCCCCACCGATGGTGAACGCGGCGAACAGCCGTAACGCGGCCAGCAAGAGCAGGAAAAGCCCGCCGAGCGCGGCCAACTGCGGTGCGTCGAGGTCACGGAGGAAGATCAAGAACAACGCCGAGATACCGTACGCGACGAGGATGTCGCCGTACCACAGCAGGTACGCGTGCAACAGACCGATCGCGATGAGGATCGCGGTCCGACGGTAGTGAAGCCGCACCGCGGGCTGGCCCTTCTTCGATTTGCTCTCGACGAACAGAAGGATACCGGCGCCGAACAGCGCCGAGAAGAGCGTGATAAACGTGTTCTGTCCGAACACGTGTGCGAGGAACCACGCCCAGTAGTTCGCGCCCGTGAGATCGCCGTACGCAGTGGGATTTACCAGCGTCGCCTCGGGCATCGAAAAGACCCAGATGTTGATGACGAGGATGCCGAGGAGGGCAACTCCTCTGAGCGCATCGAGACTGACAATCCGTTCGGAGGGCGGTGTCGGACCGGTGTCGCGAGTCACGAGTTGCTTTCGAGAAAGACCCGAGGGACCGAATAGGTTCGGATACTGAGAACACGCAGTGGACGTTCAGTCGTCGGGACTCGCCCCGTCTAATCGAGACGAATCGCTTCGCCGCGCTCCGAGGACTCGTAAATCGCGTCGATGACCCGCTGGACCGACAGGGCCTCGTCGATCGTGTTGATCGTCGGTGTCTCCCCGTCGGCGACCGCCTGTAGGAACGTCTCCTGTTCGGCGGTATGGCTGTCACCGTCGCGGGTCTCGACCGACGTGTCGGAGAGGTGATGGTGGGCTCCGTCGCCGGTCGCCGCCTCGTGGATCGTCAGCTCGTCGCTTCCGCGGTCGAACGTCGCTCCGGCCTCGGTACCACGAATCACGAACTCGTCGTTCGTCGGGCGGTTCGCGGCCCACGCGACCTCGAGCGAGACCGTGCTGCCGTCGGCGCCGCGGATGAGCGCAGACGCGGAGTCGTCGACGTCGAATCCGTCAGCGCCGTTGTCTTCACCCCACATGTGAACGAACGCGTAGTCGTCGCGTCCACCGAACTCCGAGCGCGTCTCGCCGGTCACTTCCACGATCTCGGGATGATCGAGGAAGTACAGCGCGAGGTCGATGGCGTGAACGCCGATGTCGATGAGTGCGCCGCCACCGGCGACCCCTTTCGAGGTGAACCACGAGCCGCGACCGGGGACCCCGCGCCGGCGGACGTAGTTGGCTTCAACGTGGTTCGTCTCGCCGAACCGACCCTCGGCTTGGTAGCCTTTGATCACCTGTACCGGCTCCGCGAACCGGTTGTTGAAACCCACCATGCAGAAGCCTTCGGCGTCTCGAGCGGCTTCCGCGATCCGCTCGGCGCTCGCTAAGGAGTGCGCGAGTGGCTTCTCCAAGAGAACGTCGAGGCCGGCGTCGAGTGCCGAAACCGCGTACTCCTCGTGAAAACGGTTTGGCGTCGTAATTAGCACTGCGTCGCACTCCCGATACAGATCGTCTTCACTCTCGTAGGCGTGAACTCCGAACTCCTCGTGGAACTTGCGACGGGCGCCGGCGTCGATATCCATCCCACCGACGAGGTTTGCGCCCCGCTCGGTCAGCTTCGTGGCGTGGTGGTTTCCGATCCCACCGAGGCCGACGATCCCGACGGCGACGTCGTTCGCTTGTGTCATGCACCGGGATTCACAACGAATGTTGTTAAGGTTCACGTTCCACCACTGACCGGCTAAAAGACAGCGTACGCCCCTGAAAGCTGCTTTCCCAGCATATCCTCAGCGAACAGCTCGTCTCTCTCACCGCGGTGGGATCGCTCGTCTTCGCGATTCGAGTGTCACCGCTCGCGCGTCATCCACTCGCTCGCCTGCGGTTCGTTCGGATCGGTGCTGATTTCCACCAGCGCCGGGGCGTCGTGAGCTCGGGCGGCCTCAACGGCGTCACCGATCGCGTCGCGATTGTCGACCCGCTCGGCCCGGATCCCCATTCCGGACGCGATAGCGACGAGGTCGAGCCCGGCGTCGGCCCAGCCGTACGTGCGCTCCGGGAACCCGTACGACCGAGACGCTTCTTCGCTGATGATCGCGTAGTCGTCGTTGTTGAGCGCGACGACCGTGACGTCGATCCGCTCTGCGGCGAGTGTGTGAAGCTCGTGAACGCACATCATGAGCCCGCCGTCGCCCGTGAGCGCGACCACGTCGCGGTCGGGGTTCGCGAGCTTGGCGCCGATCGCCGACGGGAGTCCGGTTCCCATCGTCGCCCACGATCCCGGATTGACGTACGACGAGGGGCCGGCGGCCGGAAACGAGACGAGGGTCCACAGCCGGAAGCCGCCGGCGTCTGCGGTGACGACCGTCTCTTCTGGGAGCGCGTCACGGAGTTCCTGTAAGACTTCGACGGATCGGAGCGGACGGTCCAGGTCGACGCTCTCAGCTCGGTTCTCACTGCGAGCCGACAGCGCCTCAAAGCGCTCTCGATCCGCCGACCGGACCGCTGCGGTGCGGTCGGTGCCGCTTTTCGCTGTCGATTCGAAGTCGCTCGCGTTGCTGTCGCTGAGCGCTTCCCCGAGGCGTCGAAGGAACCGGTTCGCATCGGCGACGATCCCGAGGTCCGTCTCGTAGCCGAAGCCGATGTCGTCGCCGTCGAGCGTGACGTGAATCAGCGACTCAGGCATTGACACCGACCAAGCGGCGGTCGCAACCGCATCGAGATCCGAGCCGACGACGAGCCCGATATCGGCGTCGGCGAGGAGCGCTCGGAGTTCGGTGCTCGACCCGCCACAGAGCACGCCGGCCGAGAGCGAATGCGTCTCCGGCAACACCCCTTTTCCCTTGTACGTCGTCACGACCGGTGCGTCGAGGCGTTCGGCGACCGTCCGAAGCGCGCTGCTTGCGCTCGCGCGACGGACGCCCCCACCTGCGAGAATCACGGGCCTCTCAGCCGCGAGCAACTGTTCTGTGGCGCGCGAGACAGCGTCCACCGGAGGCTCGGGCGGACTGCTCGGCGCTCGCTCGCCGACCGAGGGCTGTGGGGTACGGCTCGCGAGGACGTCCTTCGGGATACCGACCCGGACCGGCCCCTGCGGGGCCTCGCGAGCGACTCGGATCGCGTCGGCGACGGCCGGTACCGCGCCCGACGGCGAGTCGACGAGGACGTTCTCCTTGACGACCGTGTCGTACGTCTCGGGCGGCGTCTCGTGGATCCCGTCGCCCCCGCGGACCCCGCGTTCGGTCTCGACGGCGAGGTGGACGAGGGGAACGCAGTCGTTGAGCGCGTTTTTCAGTCCGTTCATCGCGTTCATGTCGCCCGGACCGGGGACGACGACGGTCGCGGCCATCGGTACGGGGTCGCTTCGTTCGGAATCACTCGCCCCGAGGTCACTCGCCTCAGCGTACCCCCACGCCTGATGCGTGACCGCGGTCTCGTGGCGAGCGACGATGAACCGCGCGTCGCGGTCGGCGAGAGCCCGATTGAGCGGGAGCGTCTGTTTCCCCGGAATGCCAAACACCGTGTCGACGCCGCGGTCGAGCAGGCAGTCGACGACAGCCTCGGCGACCGTCGGCGGTCCCCCGTCGGTTTTCAGCGATCCGCCGTCGGCTTCGTCCGTGTCCATACCGCGAGGTCGACGGAGCGCGTGTTGAAAGCTTCGGCACCCAAACGGCTACGTGAATGGCCGAATCAGAGCGATCATGGTCGATATCGCGGTCCAACTGTACACGCTGCGTTCGCTCGATGCACCGCTTCCGGAGCTCCTCGATCGGGTGGGTGCGGCCGGATTCGACGGGGTCGAGTTCGCCTATCGGGTTCGTGAATCACCGATCGACGACGTGCTCACGGCTCTCGATCGAAACGGTCTCGAGGCCGCCTCCGCGCACGTCTCGATCGACCTGTTGGAAGACGAGTACGCCGAGACGACGGCGTTCTACGATCGGCTCGGCGTCGACACGCTCGTCGTGCCGTGGCTCGATCCGAACCACTTCGAAACGACGGCCGCCGTCGACGCGGTCGCAAAGCGGCTGGACGGGCTTGCTCGGCGGCTCGCCGATGACGGCTTCCGACTCGCGTACCACAACCACGACCAGGAGTTCGCGACCGTCGACGGAACGTATGCAATGGAACGGCTGCTTTCGCGGACAGACAATCGGGTCGGATTCGAGATCGACGTGGGCTGGGCGTTGGTCGGCGGCGCCGATCCGGTTGCGCTCATCGACCGGTACGCCGACCGGATCACGCACGTCCACGCCGCGGACGTCGACGTCGACCGCGGAGCGTCGGTCGCGCTCGGCAACGGTGACGTCGATCTCGATAGCGTGATCACGAGCGCTCGGCGGGCAGATGTCGAGTGGCTGGTGTACGAGCACGACGACCCATCGGATCCGGTGGCGTCGACCGAGAACGGCGCAACGACGCTCGAAGAGCTGCTCTCCTGAGCGCAACTTCGCGACGCAACTCCGCGACGCAACTCCGTGACACTACTCCGCGACG
>LKMY01000122.1 GCA_001564205.1 Nanohaloarchaea archaeon PL-Br10_U2g5 | reverse complement strand
GTGAACTGACACTCGAACTGGTTGGCGGTGAGGAAGACGCCGCGGTCTTTCATCTCCTGCCAGAACACCCGCTCCCAGCGGTCGGTCGCGGCGTCGGCGACGTCGGCGCCCGTCTTCGGACAGGTGGCGTATCGATCACAGTCGGCGTTCTGCCGGCAGCCGGCCGCACAACAGGCGTCCGGGTCGGCGGGCGCGTCCCGAGTGAAGACCGTTTTGAACATCGAATCCGTGCCGACGACGGTGTACTCGGGTGCGCGCTCCGCACAGATGTCGGTGATTCCTTCACGCAGCTTTCGACCGAGCCGGTTGACGTGTTCGTACACGTCGTTTTCGGCGGCGTACTCCAGCCCCGCTTTCCCCGCCGCCATCGTCACGGGATGGCCGGAGAAGGTGCCGGACTGGAACACGTCGCCAGCGGGCGTGAACCGCTCAATAATCTCGGACCGTCCGCCGATCGCGCCGACGGGAAACCCACCTCCGATGATCTTTCCGAACGTGGTCACGTCCGGCGTGACGCCGAGCTTCGACTGCGCACAGCCGAGCCCGCCCACCCGGAACCCGGTGATCACCTCGTCGAACACGAGGAGTGCACCGTGATCGTCACAGAGGTCTCGCAGCGTCTCGTGATAGCCGTCGACCGGCATCACGATTCCCATGTTGGCGAGGATCGGCTCCACGAGGACCGCGGCGATCTCGTCGCCGTGCTCCGCGAACACCTCTTTGGCGGCGGCCGGGTCGTTGAACGGAATCGGGAGCGTGTGTTGTGCGAACTCCTCCGGGATCCCCGCGGTCGACGGGTGTGGGTTCTCCGCTGATCCCTCGACGAGCGTCGACTCCTGCGCGCCGTGGTAGCCGCCCTGCATGACGACGATCTTGTCGCGGCCGGTGTGGCCGCGCGCGAGTCGCACCGCCGACACCGTCGCTTCCGTCCCGGAGTTGACGAACCGGATCGACTCGACGCTCGGCACGTGTCGGGCCACGAACTCGGCGTGTTCGACCTCGATCTCGGTCGGCGCGCCGTACATCGGTCCCCCGGCCGTGTGTGACTGAATCGCCGCCTCGACCGGGTTGGGGAGGTCGTGGCCGTATAGGAGCGGTCCGTACCCCATCACCCAGTCGACGTACCTGTTCCCGTCGGCGTCGATGACGTGGCCGCCGTCACCGCGCTCGATGAAGAAGGGATGCGGCATCGTCGCCCGGACCGAAGAGTTGACCCCGCCCGGCATGACCGACAGCGCGCGGTCGTACAGTCCGCGCGAGCGTTCGTGATTCATACCCCGCGGTTGGGTCGGAGGGGTGAAAGTAGTTGCCGAGTCGTTTCGCTGACGAGGCAGCCGCTCGGCGATTTGCGGGTTCCGTATAAAAAGCCGCTTCAGTCAGTCGTTCGAACCGATTCTCCATCCGAATCCGCAGCCAGCGATCCGCTTACACCGCCTCCGGACCGGTCGCGCCGGTGCGGACCTGCATTGCGTCCTCGACCGGGAGGATGAACACTTTCCCGTCGCCCGGCTCGCCGGTCTTCGCGGCGCCGGCGATCGCCTCCGCGACCTCGTCGGCCGGGATGTCGGCGACAACGACCTCGATTTTCACCTTCTGATGGAGGTCGACGGTGAACTCCTCGCCGCGCCACTGACCCTTCTTCGCGGGTTGACTGCCGCGCCCCGAGACGTTCGTCACGGTAAGGGAAGGCGCGTTGATCTCCGCGAGCGCCTGCTTGATGTCTCCCAGCTTGTCCGGGCGAACGACCGCGGTGACCATCTTGATCTCCGAGCCCGCCTCCTCGCCGCCGTCGGCGCGCGGAGAGTCCTCGGTCGTGTCGATGACTGCGGAGCCGCCGTCGGTCGCAACACCGGGTTTCCCGAATTCGGGGTACGTGTCGACGCCGTGTTCGGCGGAGTCGAGGCCGTCACGCTCGTGTTCGGGCGTGACGCGAGCCTGACCGATCGCCTTGAGACCGCCCCACACGGCGGCGGTCGCGAGTACGGTCCAGACCGTGATGACGGCGACTCCGACGATCTGTGGGACGAACGCAGACGCCTCGATCGAGAGGAAGCCACCGCCGATGACGCCGCCGCCGATCGCGGTCCCGTTGACCGACCACAGCGGGTAGAGAATGAGACCGAGCATGCCGGCGCTCCCGTGGACCGGGAAGACGGCACACACGTCGTCGATCTTCAGGGTTTTCTCGACGAAGCGGAAGACGAGCGGGAGCTGTGCCCCCGCGAGGAAGCCGATCGCGATGGCGCCCATCGGCGTGATCAGGTCCGTCGGACCCGTGACGCCGACGAGACCGGCGAGCATCCCGTTCGCGACGTACAGCGTGTCGACTTTGCTGTTCATGTAGATGGAGACGGCGGCAGCACCGATTGCCCCGAGCCCCATCCCGAGGGCGGTAACCATCGCGACGCTGCCGACGTACGCGAAGTCGGCAAGCGCGATCGAGGTGCCGTCGGCAGCAAGCGGGTTGGCCGCAGTCCCGACGTTGAAGCCGAACCAGCCGAAACACAGCACCAGCGTGCCGAGTACGGCGAACGTCATCGAGTGGCCCGGAATAACGTTCACCGAGCCGTCGTCGCCGTACTTGTCCATCCGCGAGCCGAGCACCCATGCGGCAGTCAGACCAGCGATACCGCCGACACCGTGGACGACCATGCCACCCGCGAAGTCGGCGAAGCCGAGACTCGCGAGGATCGGTGCATCAGCGCCCGGCGCGTACCAGACCATCCCGGCGACGACCGGGTAGATGACTGCGGCCAGCAGGAAGGTGTACGTGACGTACGCACGGAGCTTCGCACGGCCGGCAACGGCACCGGAGACGATCGTTGCGGCGGTCATCGCGAAGACCGCGCTGAATAACCACAGCGTCCAGCCCGTGTCGGCGGACTCGCCGAACATGGTTAGCGGTGACGACGCGCTCCCCCCGCCGAGCAGCGATCCGACGTTGTTCGAGATTCCCATTCCAACGACGAAGAAGACGCCGATACCGACCGCCCACGTCAGCATGTTCTTGGTGAGCTGGTTCGCGACGTTCTTCGAGCGGACCTGTCCCGCCTCCAGCATCGCGAAGCCGGCGTGCATGAAGAAAATGAGGAACGTGACCGTGAGCCACCACGTCATGTTGACTCCCGTCACGAGCGCCTCGACATCGCTCGCCGTCAGTTCGAGTAGGATCGCTCCCATCATGCGAACTCACCCGCACTAATTGAATTTACCAAACGGTTGTCTAACGATACACCAACTCTGTGTCCGAGCGTGTTGTGAATCACGTTTACCGCTCCGGAAACGGGTATATATAAACATTCGAGTTGAGTTTCACAAGAAATGACTTTAATAATACGAGGTGCGCCCAGTATAAGGGTGTGTATGTGTTGTATAAGGACATCTGTCAGCAGATATTACGGTAACATTTGCGAGAAAAGTGGACGATCATGGTGTCAAAAAAGAGTCACTAACACCCGAACCGGGCGTTTTTGCCTCTGCTTCGCCCGGGCGCGCCGGGTACTGGTGATTCTTGCCACGCACCGATTTGGACGAGTTCGGAATAATGGTCTGAAACCGCCGATATCAGCAATTTGGGCGGTTCGATGTAGAAATTGACGTTTGTCAACCGGCTGTGAGGCTATGGTCGACTTGGATACCTCTGTCGTTCTCTCAGCTCCGCTCACTCGGATCGGTATACGTGTGAATCTCCGTCGACGAACCCGTGCCGTCGACAGCTACTCGGGCTTGAGCCCCGCTCCCTCGACGCGCATCACGGCCTCGCCGTCGGCGAGGTTCGGCGCGTCGACGAGCCTGACAATCCGCTTGTTACCCTTCGACTTCCGGAGGTACATCCGGAAAGTGGAGGCGTGTCCGAGGATGTTTCCACCGATCGCCTGCGTCGGGTCGCCGAAGTAGGAGTCGGGGTTGGACGCGACCTGGTTCGTGACGAGAATAGCGGTGTTGAACAGGTCACCGAGCCGCATCAAGTCGTGCAGGTGTTTGTTGAGCTTCTGTTGGCGGTTGGCGAGCTCTCCACGGCCGACGTACTCCGCGCGGAAGTGGGCCGTCAACGAGTCGACGCAGACGATCCGAATGGGCCACTCGGTCTCCTCGTGTTCACCGGCGAGCTCCTTGGCTTTCTCGGCCAGCAGGATCTGGTGGTTGGAGTTGAACGCCTTCGCGACGTGGATCTGGTCGAGGAAGGCCGCGACGAGCTCTTCCATCGCCTCCTCGTCGCTCGGTGTCCCTTCGATCTCGCGTTTCTCCATCTCGTCGGCCAGGATCTCGTCGTCGAGTCCGCGGACCATATCGTCTATCCGTTCGGGACGGAACGTGTCCTCGGAGTCAACGAAGATACAGCCGCCTTCGAGGCCGCCGTTCTCCTTTTCGAGCTGGACATTGACGGCCATCTGATGGGTCACTTGCGACTTGCCGGACCCGAACTCGCCGTACACCTCGGTGATCGACTGCGTCTCGATACCGCCACCGAGCAGGTCGTCCACCTCGTCGATCTGCCACGAGAGCTTCCCGATCTCCTGGCGTCGTTCGAGCACGGTCGCACCCGTCTCGAAGCCGCCGACGTCGGCGGCATCACGGGCGGCGTTGATGATGTCGGCAGCGGATGACTCACCGATGTCGGCGGTGTTGGACATCTCGCCGGGGCTCGCAACGGCGATCGACTGGTAGCTCTCGAACCCGTTATCGACGAGCTTATCTGCAGTGGCGGGGCCGACTCCGGGGAGGTCCTCGAGTTCGTCTTCTGGCATGTACTCCACGCTTGTTCGGCTTCAGGTATAAAGGCTGGTTTACACCCTAGTGAAAGTGAAGTGCACGGTCATACGACATCACGGCATCGCTCGGATTCACTCATAAGAGTTCGGAGCAGTGGATCGGTAGATCCCCGGGGCGGAACTGATCGGTTCGGTCTTCAAAAGCCCACGCGGTGGACGTAGTCGAGTTCGCGTATTTTCACGAGGAGCTCGCCGGGGAGCTCCGCGCCGGTGATCACGTACAGCTTCGGATCGTCGGTGAACTCGGGATCCTCGCTCAACACCTGTCGGATCGAGACGCCGTGGTCGGCTATAATTCCGGTCACCTCGGCGACGATCCCTGCCTCACCGGCGGCTGCGACCTCAATCGTGAGCACGGTGAGATCGAGGACGGGGGCGAGATCCATCAGACTCGGCACCGAAGAGATGTTGGTGAAGATGCGCTTCAAGTCGGGATCCGCCAGTATCGCGTCCGTCGTCGAGTCGACGACTCGTCGGTCGACGTCGACCTCGCGTGCGATTCCGGTGTACGGGATCTCGATCCCTCCGGAGACGACGCGGCCGTCCTCGTTGACCGAGAAGCCGCGCTCCAAGAACAGCCTGATAACCGCCTGTTGGCTGGGGGATCCCTCGAACTTCTTGAGGATCTCGTCGAACATTCGTTGCTACGAATCTGCGCCACGATGGCTTAAAAAACGGGGTACCGTCGCGGGAGTCAGTTCGCGACCGAAGCGTACACAACGCCGAGGACTGCGCCGTAGACGACGTGGCCGACGAGGCTCTCGACGCCGATGTTCGGCAGCGGCGGCGCGCCCGCAAACCCGACGGCGCCCAGCCAAATTGGCATCACGATCACCGCGAGCGCGGCCCATACGAGGAGCCCGTAGCCCGCACCGACACCGAGGCTCGCTCCGACCGAATCGCCGAGATCCGGCTTCAGATCCGCGATCGCGGCGAAGGCGACACCGATGATCGCGCCGTGAGACATGTGGATCGCCCAGCCGACGGCACCGGCGGGACCCTCGATGCCGTACATCGCCGGAATTCCCATCTGCAGGACGCCGGGGGTCATCATCGACATCATCGCACCGAAGACGAGGCCGCCGACCAGTCCGCCGGTGACTCCGGCCTTCCAGTTTCCGGTGTCCGTCGATACGTCCGTCGCTGTCGCGGTTTCGGTTGCCATAGCGGTTCGTTTGACGACAAACAACAGGTAATATATGCTGGTAAAATGCGTTTATGACGCACGC
>LKMY01000121.1 GCA_001564205.1 Nanohaloarchaea archaeon PL-Br10_U2g5 | reverse complement strand
CCGGCACCTCCATGGCCGCCCCGCACGTCTCCGGCGTCGCCGCGCTGATGCTGTCCGCGAGCACGCGGGATGTCTCGGATCAGGAGCTGAACGACACGCTTCGTGACACCGCAAACCACCCGCAGGACGCGGCCGAGCCGGACACCGAGTACGGCACCGGCATCGTCGACGCCTTCGCGGCGGTCTCATCGGTGACCGAGAACCGCTCGAACCTGACGGTGACCGACTTCGACGCACCGAACGAAACCGTTCCGGGTGCGACGCTAGAAACATCGGCGACGATCAACAACACCGGTGAGGACCCCGGTACTGGCACGGTCGAGTATCGATTCAACGACACCGTCGGCGATGAGTCGAACGTCTCGCTCCAGCCCGGCGAGGAGACGACCGTCGCGTTCTCGTATGTCGTGCCGTCGAATACGACAACGAATCAGACGTACGACCACGGCGCGTACACCGACAACTCGAACCTGACAGCCGGAATCGATGTCGTCGACACGTCCTTTTATGAGGTGACGAACCTCACCGCTCCCGGTATCGTCGAGCGCGACGGAACGCTCAACGCGACCGCAAACGTGACGAATCAGGGCGTCGTCGACGGCGAGAACCGCAGCGTCGAACTGCGCCTCACCGATCCCGGAAACGAGAGCACTGTGAGCACGCTTGCCGCGACGACCGTCTCGCTCGGCGCGGGCAACGGCACGACCGTCTCGCTGAACGGCACGGTTCCGAGCGAGTTCGACACCGGCGAGACGACGGTCACGGCCGCCTCACCGGAGGACAGCGATTCAGCTTCGATCCGTATCGCCGATGCCGTCGGGACGATCAACGGCACAGTCATCGATGCGGAGACGAACGCGACACTACCCGACATCGATGTACTCGTTGAGACCGGAGCCGAGGTCGTCGGTGAGACGACGACCGAGAGCGACGGGGTGTACGCGATCGACGTCCCGGCAACGAATCTGACCGTTACCGCAAGCAACGCGACGTACGCGCCGTCGAGCCAGAACGTGACGCTGAACGAGTCGACTGACACCGCGACCGCGAACTTCTCACTAGCGCTTCGAAATGGAACGCTCTCCGGCGTGGTGGGCTCGGACGACGGACTCGGCGGACCGACGAACGCGACCGTGATGGTCACGAACGCGACCGGAAATGCGGTGGCCGCAGTCGATACAGACGAAGACGGAACGTACGGAGTCGATCTGCGGCCCGACACGTACGACGCCACCGTGGACGCGCCCGACTTCGAATCCGAGACGGTGACCGATGTCGACATCGAACCGAATTCGACCACAGACCGGAGCTTCGAACTCGTTCCGCTGCCCGCGACGCTCTCCGGAACAGTGGCCGACGCGGCCGACGGCACCCCGATCGGGGGTGCGACCGTCACGACCAAGTCGAAGTCAATGACGACTGGCTCGGACGGCGCCTACTCGTTTGCGGTCGATCGCGGTGAGCACACCGTGACTGCATCCGCAGACGGTTACACGGACTCCTCCCGAACGATCAACCTCGCTGCAAACGAGACCAGACAGGTGAATCTCTCGCTTGACGTGATCAGTAGCGGCGACGATGACGGAGACGACGACGGCAGTAGTGGAGGGACTGGCGGTGGGGGTGGGGGTGCCGGTGGTGGCGGGGGTGGGGGCGGGGGCGGGGGTGGATCGACTGCACCTCCCGGAGACGATGCGGATGACGCCGAAGATGAGGAGGAAGGCGGTGAGGAGGACGATGCTGCTGGGGAAGACGCAGACGACGAAGAAGGTGCAGCTGACGAAGACGGGGAAGACGCAGACGACCCGACGGACGGCCCGGCGGACGACACGAGTGACGAGCGAGACGTGCCCTCCGATGATGGAGACGGTACCACCAACGGCTCTCCCTCCAACGACGCGGTCGGCTCAGAGGACGTATCCGACGACGCCGCCCCCGGATTCGGCGCTCTCGCCGCCGTCGCTTCCCTCGTTGCGGTGGCGATGCTGGCGCGACGCGTTCACCGCGGGAACGGCCGGTAGCGAGCGCGAGAGCGGCGAACGATCGGAACAGACAAGTTAAAAATAGGAGCCGAGCAGCCGGGACCGACCAGATCGACGGCGGTCTACAGCTCGCCGAGCTTACGGAGCAGCTGCCCGCGGTACTCTTCATCGGCGTTGACACCCTTGATTTCGAGGACGTTGCGCTCTAGCTTGTCGAGCGCGACGTGGAACGCGTGTTCGGCGCCGTATCCCTCACCGGAGCCGCCGACCTGTCCCTCGTTGGTCCGGAGGCGGATCTGACACTGGATCAGGGGGGTACCGCGCAGCTTCTCTTTGTGGGCGTGGAGCCGGACGTGCGCGTGAATGACGTGCATGTCGGCGTACTTGTTCACGACCTGCTCGATGGACTCGACGATGTGCCCGCGCGTGGTCGTATCGAGGAGATCGACGTTGGTGATCTGCACGTCCATCGACTCCTGCTCGGTGAACGTGAGCGCGCGGAGCACGTCCGTTTTCGTCACCATTCCAGCGACCGTATCGGCGTCGTCAGGTGTGACGACGAGTCCGGAGATATTGTTGTCAAACATCCGTGAGACGACGGCCTGAGCCGTCTCGTCCGCGGTCGCGGTGACAACGGGACTCGTCATGATGTCGTAGACGGGGATGTCGAGCATCCGATCGATGTCGCCAGCGCGGTCCTTCCGACCCTGTCGCTCGTGGTCGCGGACGACGAACTCGACGATGTCATTGGTGGTGACAACACCGACCAGCTTCCCGTCCGCGTTGAGTGCAGGGAGCCGGGAGATGCCGTTCTCGCGGAGGCGGTTGACCGCTTGGCCAACGCTGTCTTTCTCGCCGATGCCGATCACGTCCTCGCTCGCCACCTGTCCGACGGTGATCGCGTCGAGGCTGTCGAGGACCGCCTCGAGGATCTGGTCGACCGTGATGATTCCGTACAGCTTCTCGCCCTCGTAGACGGGTGCGATCTTCACGTCGCCCTCGACGAGCAGGCGGGCGGTCTCGCGAACGTCCTCGTGGCGATCGATCGACGGCGCCGGCTTCATTACGACCGATACCTTGGTGTCGTCTTCCATCCGCGACCGCATAAGCTGCTTTTCTCCGACCACGCCGGCGTACTCGCCGTCGTCCATGACGACGATCCCCTTCGGATTCTCCCGCTCGAAGATGGACCGGACCTTAGCGAGCCGCTCGTCGGCGTCTACTTCAACGTACTCCGGCACTGCGATATCAACAATGTTCATGGTCCAGTTTGGGAGTTCGACGCGCCGCGTATTGAAAGTGCGGGCGTTATCGCAACCGGTAGGATAGCGATCGCCGGCACCGACAGATCCGAGCCGGCGCGCTGGCGGTGAAAGCTTTTTGCCGGTTACCGACGGAGTATCACCCATGTACGACGCCGTCGTCTTCGATAACGACGGGGTGCTCGTCGGTCGGACCTCGTTCGACACGCTCCGGGAGGCCGCCTGGGACGCGTTCGTGAGCCTCGGCGTCGACGATCCGGACCTGACCCACGTCGACGACGTCGCCGTCGGCGTCGACCCGGCGACGCTGACTGACATCTGTGAGCGATACGAGATGGACCCGGCCGAGTTCTGGCGTGTCCGCGACGAGACCGCCTCAGCCGCTCAGATCGCCGCCGCACGGAAGGGACAGAAGACGCCGTATGACGACATCGACACGCTCCGTCACCTTGACGCGTCGCTCGGGATCGTCTCCTCGAACCAGCAGGCGACCGTCGACGCGATCCTCGACCATTTCGGTCTCGCCGGACAGTTCGAGGTTGCGTACGGACGTGAGCCCTCAATCGCGAGCCTCTCGCGAAAGAAACCCTCGCCGTACTACCTCGAGCGCGTGCTCGAAGACCTCGACGCCGAGACCGCGATCTTCGTCGGCGACAACGAGTCCGACGTCCGCGCAGCCGACAACGCCGGTATCGACTCCGCGTTCATCCGACGGCCGCACCGCCGCCACATCGAGCTGTCCTGTCAGCCGACTTATGAGATAGGCGATTTACACGACCTCGTGAGCATCTGCGGGCGTGCACCGGTCGACCCGGACGAGTCGATCTGAGGACGCGGTCAGGCGTATCGAGGGAGGAGCATCCATTCCGATTTGAAGTCCTAATTCAGGAGTCACCGTTGGATCAATCCGCCACCACGACAATCATCGGACGGTCTCAGTTCACGAGTTCCGTTTTCCGCGCGTCGATAACTGTCCGAGAAACCACCGGATCGTCTGTAACGCCTCGAAGATCGACACCACGAAGACGGAGTGCGAGCGCCGCGTCGGCTCGTTCGCGATCATCGAGCGGGTACAGCGTCGTTTCGGTTCGCTCATCGCTGCCGCCCCAGCCGAAATTCCAGCTCCCGAGGCGGTGGGTGCCGGCATCGGAGCCGCGTTCGGCTGACGTAGCGCCACCTCCGTTCTCTGACACCACGACGAGTTCGCCGTCGTCGAACGAGACGTGAACGATGTCTGCAAGCGGGATCGTTTTCGCTCTGCGCCGAAGCATGGAGAGGGTGCCGCCGCCGAACACCGCAACGGCGCCAAGCGCCGCGAGTATCAACTGGAGGGTCGCACCGTCGCTCCACGCGAGCTCCGCCCCAACGCTAGCGAGCGCGAACGCGAGTGCAAGCGCGGACCAGCCGGCGTTCCAAGCGATGGGTGGGAAGCGTCCCGCCGCAATCGCGGTCAGGCCGCCAGCGAGAGTGTCGGTGACCCTGTGATGAATCCGGAGTTCGGTTGGGGCGACGTGTACCGACCCCCGAAGCGTTCGAAACGACCACACGCGCTCCCCGGTCATCGGTTGAACGCCGGGGTCGACAAGTTCGAGTCCGGCAGGTGCAGAGCGGGTAGATTCAGCTCCGAACGGCTCGAGGGCGAGCGCTTCAGAGTCTGGGCAGAGCCAAAGCGGAGGGCGGGCGCAATCATGAGGGGACGTTCCAATGTTCCCGTGATCCAACTTAAAAAGAACTTCCGGCCCCAAAGCTTCGGTGTACCGGCCGCGGGGCCGGGTCCTTTTTGTTCCGTTCGCGTCGAGAACGAGACATGAATCTCCCACCCGTCGGTCTCGGAACGATGGGGATCGACGACCCGGAACCGATCGCGACCGCCCTCTCGGTCGGCTATCGACACCTCGACACGGCGCAGATCTACGACAACGAGTCGGTCGTCGGCACGGGACTTGCCGACGGTCTCGCCGAGAGCGACGTGTCTCGTGACGCGGTCACGGTCGCGACCAAGCTGTGGGTGGATGCGTTGGGGGTGGAAGACGTGAGACCGGCCGCCCGCGAGAGCGCGTCCCTGCTCGGCGTCGATACCCTCGACCTCCTCTACGTTCACCGGCCGCGCGGTGACTACGACCCGGCGACAACGCTGCCCGCACTCGACCGGCTCGTCGAGGAGGGGATCGTCGACAACGTCGGCGTTTCGAACTTCGAACTCGACGACTTAGACCGGGCGATCGACGTTCTCGACGCGCCGCTTGCCGCCCATCAGACGGAGCTGCACCCGCTCTATTATCGTCCCGAGCTCCTCGATCACGCTCGCCAACACGGGTACGCGGTGGTCGCCTACTCGCCGCTTGCTGGCGGTCGCGTGCGCGAGGTGGACGCCGTCGTCGAGGTTGCGGAGGCCCACGAGACGACGCCGGAAGCGGTCGCAATCGCGTGGGCGACCGCGAAGGAGCCGGTCGTAGCGATCCCGAAAGCGTCGAGCGAGCGCCACCTTCGGGCGAATCTCGCAGCTTCGAGCCTCGAACTCACCGACGAGGAGATCGCTTCGATCGATGCGGTGGAGCGCAAAGAAGAGCTGTTCCCCGAGTAGTACTCGATAGTATGATCCGCATTCTTGTATATTATGGGTCGTAAAACGGCCGGGATAAACACGATCCCGCGCGATTTTTATATCGCCTCATCCTCGTTCTGATATGACCGAGACCGCCGACGAGACCGAGATCATCGACGGGAACGCCGTCGCGGCCGACGTGCGCGACGAGGTCGCCGACCACGTCGAAACGCTGGAATCGGCCGGTGTGACGCCCGGG
>LKMY01000120.1 GCA_001564205.1 Nanohaloarchaea archaeon PL-Br10_U2g5 | reverse complement strand
CGGTAGTCGGCGCGGCGAGTATCGTCGCGAAGGTGGCTCGCGATGAGCGAATGGCGGCCGTCGACGCCGAGCACCCCGACTACGCGGACGTCGGAAGCGGATATCCAGCCGACCCGGCGACCCGATCATTCCTCCGAGAGTACGTTGCGGACCACGGCGACGTTCCGAACTGTGCGCGACGCTCGTGGTCGACGTGTGACGACGTGTTGGCGGCTGCTGAGCAGTCGCGGTTCGACGAGTTCTGAACGCTCCGAAAAAACGCTGCTGGTCGGTACTCTCGGCGCTACCGGACCGTCAGTAGCCGACGAAGGATGTCTCCGTAGGCGGGCCGTGTGATCAACACGCCGATCAGGACGCCGAGGATGGTGAAGATCGCGAATCCGGAGAGATCCCCGAGCGATAACACCATCAGCGGTGACATGGCGATGATCGTCGTCGCGGCGGCCGCGCCGATCACCCAGAAAGCGCGACGGAACCGCGAGTCGAACACCTTCCGAGAGTTCACGTCGCCCTCGCTCATCACCTCGTCGGCGATGATCACGAGGTCGTCGACCCCGGTCCCGACCACCGCGATGAAGCCGGCGATCACTGCCAGTTCGATCGGGTAGTTCAACAGCGCGGCGAAGCCGAGCAGTGCGTACACCTCTGCGAGCGCCGTGACGATCATCGGCAGTGCCACCCGCGGGTCGCGGTATCGGAGGAACACCATGCCGGCGACAGCGAAAATAGCGAGCACGCCGGTGATCATCGAGTAGAAGCGGAAGTTCTCTCCTTGAGAGGCCGATATCTCTGAGGACGTCCCCTGACCGCTGATGTCGAGCTGTGCCGGGAGTGCGCCGGCACGCAGGTTGATCGAAATCGTCTGCGCCTCGGAGAACTCGCCCGTGGTCAGCCGGAAGTTTCCGGTTTCAGCCCACGATCCACTATCCATACTGGCCGCGAGGCCCGAGTCCATACCGAAGGAGTTGACGGTCTCGCCGTCGACCGTGAGCAGGAGACACGGCACGCTCACGTCGTCTTCGTTCTCCTCGAAATCACAACGGACGCCGTCTGAGCTGTACGCGGACGGGAATCCTCTCTCGACGACAGCACTCTGGAAGCTGTGAGCGGGTGAGGTTTCACCGTCGGGCGCGGTGTTTCGAACGGTGACCGGGACGTATGGACCGCTCCCTTCGCTGCCTTGCGAAGCGGTTCCAATATCTTCGAAGTCGTCTTGCACGAGCACCTCTTCTTCGATGGCCGTTCCGTTCTCAGTCGGGTACGCGATGTCGATCTGAACCGTTCCGCGCTCTTCGAGGAGCTCGATGATGTCGCTTCGCTCCTCTCCGGGGACCTCGATGAGGATGAAGTACTCGCCCGTGATCGATTGGACCTGCCGAACGCTGCCACCTGAAAGCCCTGCCTGATTGATTTTCTCTTGGATGATGCGTTCGGCCGTGTCGCGAGTTTCCTGTGTCACGCCGGACCTGATACCGCCGTATTCGTATCCGGACGCGTCCATCGCTGCACGGAACTGCGCTTCGTCTACCGACTGATCCGTCACTTCGACCGCGCGTTCGTCAATATTGGCGCTGACGTCGTTCGCCGAGACGCCGTCCAACTCGTCTGCGACGGCCCGCGCGACGTCGTCTGGCCCGTCTTCATCGAAGTCGACTTCGGTCGCGGTGTAGCCGAGCAGCGGCGCTCGAATGCGCGTCCCGCCGGCGAGGTCTAGGCCGTACTGGAGGTTCGTCAGCCCTTGCTGAGCCTCTGACGTGTCTTCGCCGGGGGCGGTGGCGGGCGCGAACTGCGGCGCGAACAGCGCGAGCGACGCGGCGACCACGACGACGATCAGCAGTAGGATGCGCCAGTTCTTTTTGATCGGTTCGAGCATCAGCGTTTCACCCCCTTGAATTTGTACCAGCGAAGCAGGGTCACGTTCATCAGATACGTGTTCATCATATCCGCACTCAGTCCGATGGCGAGGATGATACCGATGTCTCGCAGGAGGTCGATCCCGAAGATCGACGCGACGATCGCCATGACGATCATCGCCGCTGTAGAGGTGAGCGTCATGGTCACCCCGGTGCGCATCGCGCGGCTCACTGACTCGTAGAAGTCACCGGTCCGACGCAAGACGGAGTTGTTCAACAGGATGTCGGAGTCGACGCTGTATCCGATGATCATGAGGAGCGCGGCGACCGTGCCGAGCGTCATCTCGATCCCGAGGAGGTTCATCGCCGCGATGGGGATGATCAGATCGGAGAACGCGGAGGCGACGACCGCGACGGAGGGGACGAACGTCCTGAACAGCGCGAAGACGAGCACGCTCATTCCGAGGAACGCCAATCCGATTCCGAAGAGCGCAGTCTGTGCGGTATCGGCGGCGAAGCTGGGAGACACCTGATCAAGCGAGTCGAGCCTGAATCCAGCCGCCTCGGACTGGTCTTCTAAGTCGTTCGCCAACCCGTCCGGGTCGTCTTCGGCTGCACGGAAGGTGACAACGAAGACGTCGTCAGCGGGAATCGACCGGATGGAGTCGGGTTCCTGGTCGAACGCGGTCTCGATCCGCTCTTCCATGTTCCCCTCTCCGTCGTCGGCAATTCGGAGCTCGACGCCGCCGGTGAACTCCAAGCCGAGGTTCGCCGGCGCACCCGTGACGAGGTACCACCCGCCAATGATCGCGAGAGCGAGGACGAGCACGGCGAGCGGCACTGCCACCAGCTGTCGGTTCGAGTACTCGGTGTAGTTGATCTCCGGTACGTCGATCGCTACCATAAATATCGGTTCCTGCGCGGTCGCGAATAAGCCTTCTTATCTTCCCAGTCGCCGGTCTGTGCTCGTCTACCCATTCGGCAGCGAGCCGGACAGCCGGTCACGGCAGGTATCGCACGCTAACGACACCGGGCTCTGATCGGATCTCGACCCGGTTCACACCGAACCGGGCCGCTCGTGACAGCACTCCCTCGCGGTCGCCAATCACGTCATCGACAGCCCGTTCGGTCTCGCTGTCCGGCGGAGTCAACACATGGATTTCACCGACCCCTGCGCGCTCCTCGCGAGCGACCTCTCCGGTCGGGGTCTCCGCCGCAAGCTCGCGTTCGTGGACCGTCGGCGGCTCTTCGCTCTCTTCGATCGAGAGGGTCCGACGCGCCGATATCTCGATCAGCTGATACGTGACCTCCATCGGCGGGTCCGGCGCGACGGTCGCTTCCACCGCGTCGTCGACTTCGACACCCGGGTTCGAGCCTAGGGTGTGCACCTGTCCGTCGTACACGTCTTTTAACACCGCAGAGTCGCTCTCAGCGTGCGTGACGAGGAACGTGCTCTCCTTTTCGTTAGTCATGTTTGCGGGGTTACTACCGCGTACGCGGCCGGTCCTTTTCGGGGTTTCGAGATGCGTCGCCCGGACCGTCTTCACCGACGGTGTCTTCCTCTGCTCCACCCGAGATGCGGAACCGGTAATGGATCCAAAACACGAACAGCGCGGCCACGACGGGGGGAATCACTCCGGCCGACTGCGGAATCGAATACAGGGCGGAAACGACGACCGAGTCTGTCGGATCCCGCAGCTCGGGAGGCGCAGAGATCACCATTCCGAGGTATAGCGAGCCGAGAAAGCAGAATCCACCGTACGCCAGCCACCGGTCGTATCCTGGTTTCACCGGGTCACCGCGCCGATGCCGTCTCGCCACGAACAACAGGGGCGCGAGTAACGGTGCGACGGCTGCGAAGCCGACGATCACGTACAGCGATCGCGAAAAGAGGAACGTCCCGCTCTCAACCCCCGCGGTCTCGCCCATCCATACGATGAGTCCCAGGGTGACAACGGTCGCGATCAACCCCGCCATGAGCGCGCCGACCACGCCATAGACGCGCATCGTCCACGACTCGGTGTTGCGGATCGCATACGGGATGGCCCCAAACACCCCGCGATAACTGTCCGTCATTGTCGAACATACGGAGGACATCGAATTAAATCCGTTGTCAGCGGTGTTCGACCGCTATGGATTCTGAGCGTCGTAAAAGAGGGGAGTACAGACGGGTCAAAAATGACAGCGTACAGATGGGTCGGAGGTGACAGCGTACAGACGGGCGGAGAGTGAAAGAGAATTTATATGTTCGGCCGGAACGACCTGTCGTGGGCCTGTACGATACGTATCTCGCCGTCCGCCACCGGCTTCACGAGGGAGACCCACCCGCCCACGTCGCACTCGTACTCACCGAGCGCGACCTTCTCGTCGACGGCGCGTTCGACACGCTCGAAGCCGCGCTCGGGTGGGCGATAGAGTACGGCGCAGAGCGCGTTACGGTCTCCGTTTCCGTACTCGATGCCTCCGTCATTCCGACGCTCACGCGTGAGCTCCAGCGGCTCGACGTCCCCGAGCCGCTCACCGTTCGCAGCCCGGAGAACGCAGATCCGGTGCGCGGAGACATCCCACCGAATGAGGGTGGTGATCCACCGATACGGATCACCGTTGGACTCGGCGGGAAAGCTGAGTTCGCGGACGCGGTCCGCGAACTCGCGACTGATGTTGACGCGGGCCGGCTCGACCCTAACGCGATCGGTGCGGACGACGTGACCGACCGGCTCGTATTCCCCGAGGAGCCAGATCTCGTGATCAAGACCGGCGCCGAACGGCTCTCCGATTTCGCCATCTGGCAGTCCGTCTACTCGGAGCTCTACTTCACTGACGTGAACTGGCGGGACTTCCGACGGCGGGACTACCTTCGTGCGGTGCTTGACTTCCAAGACCGTCAGCGACGGTTCGGTCGCTAAGAGGCGGTATCCGAGCCGCGGCCGACCCTACCAGACGAAGGTAAACAGCAGCCAGAACGTCACGAGCGCTCCGACCGTCGAGAGGATGGGGACGACGTTTTGCATCAGAACCACTCGCGCGCTGGTCGTTGGGTTGAACAAGTCGGCCGCAGAGGGGATGTCGGCGGGATTGCCCTCACCGATTTCGGAATCGGCCACCTCGTCGGCTTTCAGCGCGCCCACTGAGACGCTCGGTTCCTTCTTCCCGCTAATCCCCTGCTTGACAGTAACGGTCCGTGTCGCGCGTCCCCAGCCGAGACCGACGATCGACATGGTCGCGATGATCACGAACGAAGCCGGGATCCCGACCGCCGATAGGCTAATAACGATCCCCGAGGAGACGACGGCGACGACGATGGCGGCGGTGAGCGGGAGCTCAGTGATGTCGTTTCCAAGCGTGTCCAGTGTTCGGCGGGCGATGGTGAACGCGCCGACTGCGACGGCGGCGCTCCCGAGGAGGATCATCGGTGTCATCTCGACGCTGTCGAGCGCGACGAGCGGCGCGATCGCGTTGGCGATGTTCGACGTTCCCGAGGAGAACGCCATCAGACAGCCGATGGCGATGACGACGAAGCCACCAAACAGCTCGCGACGAGTGGTGTTCGGTCCCAGAACGGGTCTCGGAATCGTTCCGGACCGATCGAACTCAAAGAGCGCGCCGTCGGTGCTCTCTATCGCCACCCAGCGATCGATCGTCGGATAAAAATATCTCCCGACCACGCCGGCGACCCAGAAGCCGATAATCGGTGCGACAAGCCACCAGATGGCGATCTCACCCATCACGGCCCTGTCGAGTGAGCCGGTTGCCAGCCCGAGCCCGGCGATCGCCCCCACGGCCGTCATTGATGTCGACGCCGGAACGCCCGCGAAGTTTCCGACGAACAGCGCGCCGCCGATGAAAAAGAGGACGATAATGCTCGTTTCGAGGGTGAATACGTCCGCCCCGGTGATGAGGTCCTCGCCGAGCGTCGTTACGACGCGCTGCCCGAGAGTTCCCGCACCGATGAAAAAGAAGATGGACATCAGCGCGGCCGCGCCCGCTTTCGAGATGACGCCCGCTCCGACCGCCGGTCCGAACGCCGGTCCGGTCGTCGCACCGCCGATATTGTAGCCGACGAATGCGGCGACGACGAAGCCGATGAGAAGGAGGACTTCAACCATATACGTGTATCAATAATATACGAAGGGTTAAACGAACGGTTCTGGGCGTCGGCAGACGGTGATCGCAACCCAATAACTGTTAATCCACTGCCG
>LKMY01000119.1 GCA_001564205.1 Nanohaloarchaea archaeon PL-Br10_U2g5 | reverse complement strand
TCCGGCCGTCCATGGGAGCGACTGAACTGAGATGTCCTGTCCCGTGATCCTCGAAAACGAGGGGAGATCGAAGCTCATGGCGTGGGTGGCCGCGGTTTTATATATAAACCCTTACCCCGCTCGCGAGATACGAACCGTTGGTCCCTCGTCGTCGACGAAGCGGAGTTCGAGCCGGCTCTGTCCGTTCGGGCGAAGTTCGACCGGTCCATCGACGACGTCGGCAGTCGCGACCGTCGTGTCCGGCACGATCGACACGGTACGATCGGGACCGCCGTCGATCCGATACAGCAGCGCGACGTCCGTGTCGGTCACACCGCCCGCGTTGGGTGTCTCGGCGGTCCCACGCGCGTCGGTCGCCTCAGTGGAGTCACTCGTGTGTGCTGCGCTGTCGACGAGCGCGAGACGAGCGAGCGGTGCCGCGGTGAGGCCGCTCGGAGCGCGAACACGTACTGTTGTCCGTGCGGCGAGCGCCGGATCCCCGACAGCGACGGATTCGGCCGTTACGCTTGCGACGGCCCGCTCAAGACGATCGCTCTCTGAATCGAGTCGCTCGACGGTCGTGGCGGATCGAGCGCTCTCTAACGCCGGTAGCGACGCGCCGAGGAGCGCGACGGCGACGAGGACCGTGAGAACGACCCGGATCACGTTGCACCCTCCACGGGCAGTTCACAGGGATTCACGAAGTCGAGCGAGCGCGTCGTCACGCCAGGATCCGTCGGTATCAGCCGTCCGATCGAGTGAGTCGCGGTCGGCCCGCCGCGACATCGAACCCGTAGCAGCCCCCTCGCCGCCACTCTCGCAGCGTCGATCCGAAGGGAGCGCCGCGTTCAGTGCGGCATCGCTCGGTACGCTTTCGATCGGTTCGTCCGCCGCCGTCGCGTTGTCACGCCGCTCGCTGTCGTCCGAAGTGGCGGCTTGGTAGTTCGCCTCAGCGGCCTCGGCACCGTCGCTCGCTCTCGCGAGTGCAAGGTCGGCCCGCCGCTCAACCTCGCGGTTAACCGCCCGGATCGAGCCGACGTATCCCCTGATTGCCTGTGTCGCGGCCTCTAACTCTTCGACGCGCGACTCGAGGTCGTCGAGCCGTGATTCGATCGCTTCTCGCTCTACGGTCGCCGTCGCGTCGTCGGCAATGTCGGGGATCGACGCGTTGGAGCCCGTGATTGCGCGTTCAACCGCACGAAGCCGCTGTGTGACCGCTCTTCCGTCGGTTGTGTTCCGATTGCCTGCCGCCGATCGGCCGTCTGTTTCCGACCGGTCGTTCGCCTGTGATCCTGTCCCGGTCTCGTTGGGCGTCGTCGTCGCTGTCGCCCGGGCGTCTGCGAGCTGCCGGTCGGCGTCGTTGGTGTCGCTGGGCACACCGCGGGTTGGCCGTGGGTTCGTATTTAAAAATCGGGGGAAAACGTATTACGACCACACTGGATAGCACGATAGTATGAAAGCGGTCCTCCTCGGCGTCGGACAGGCGGGCGGAAAGCTCACGACAGCGCTCGCCGAATTCGATTCCGACGCCGGATACGGCGCGGTGCGCGACGCGCTCGCGGTGAACACGGCCGTAGCGGATTTGGATCCGCTACCGCTCGACACCGTGCTCGTCGGCCAGTCGCGCGTGAGCGGCCACGGTGTCGGCGGCGATAACGAACTCGGCGCGGAAGTGATGGACGAGGACGCGATCGAGGTGTTGGACGCGCTCGCACCGAAGGTGACGGCCGAGGCCGAGGCGCTGTTTGTCATCGCCGGGCTCGGCGGCGGCACCGGATCCGGGGGGGCGCCCGTCCTCGTCCGGGAGCTGAACCGCGTGTACGACGTTCCCGTGTATGCGATCGGCGTGCTCCCCGGGCGCGACGAGGGCGCGATGTATCAGGTGAACGCCGGCCGATCGCTGAAGACGCTGGTTCGCGAGGCCGACGCAACGATCCTGCTCGACAACGACGCGTGGCGCTCTTCGGACGAGTCGGTTCAGGGCGGCTACGCCGCGATCAACGAGTCGATGGCGAAGCGCGTCGGTCTCCTGCTGGCGGCCGGTGAGTCAGTGGAGGGTGTGGCCGAATCCGTCGTCGATACGAGCGAGGTGATAAATACACTTCGCGCTGGCGGGATGGCGGCCGTCGGATTCGCCTCGGCGCCTGCTGCCGAGGACCCGGAAGAGAACGTGACGACGGTGATGAGCACGGCTCGGAGCGCGGTGATGACGGGGATGTCGCTTCCGAACGCCACGGCGGCCGATGCCGGGTTGATCGCCGTCGCCGGCGACCCGGGCCGCATCTCTCGGAAGGGAGCAGAGAAGGCGCGCAGGTGGCTCCAAGAGGAGACCGGCTCGATGCAAGTTCGGGGCGGTGACTTCCCGCTCGACTCCGATCGAATCGCCACGCTCGTGTTGCTTGCGGGCGTTGAGCGCTCGCGGCGAATCGAGACGTTCCTCGAACGGGCTCGACAGGCGGTACGCGACGAGCCGGAAGTACAGCCGGACCCCGCGGCGGCGTTCGAAAACGACGAGCTCGACGACTTGCTCTGATCGGATCTACCCGGTGTTGATCGGGTCCTGACTGGATCTCGGCCGAGTCACAGTCGCGCTTCGGCTCCGACATACCGGCGGAGCAGGTTCCGCACCTTTTTGGTTCCTGCCGGAGGACTCCAGTCCGATGAGAAACCCGTGGGACGACTGGGACCACGTGCTGAAGGTCGATCCCGACAAGGAGCTGCTCGGGAGCGACACCTTCGAGGACGTGTGCCGGACTGGGACCGACGCGATCGAGATCGGCGGAACCCTCGATATCACCGCGGAGAAGATGACTCGCGTCGTCGACGCCGCCGCCGAATACGACGTGCCCCTCTATCAGGAGCCGTCGAATCCCGGGGTCGTTATCGACTCACCGGCGCTCGACGGCTACCTGATCCCGACCGTGTTCAACGCGGGCGGCCCGTTCTGGATCACCGGCGCACACAAAGAGTGGGTCCGCATCGACGACCTCGACTGGGATCGGACACACACCGAGGCGTACATCGTGATGAACCCCGACGCCGCAGTCGCGGAACTGACGGACGCGAACTGCGATCTCGCCGCAGACGACGTCGCGGCGTACGCGAAAGTCGCCGAGCGCATGTTCGGTCAGGAGATAATCTACGTCGAGTACTCGGGCACCTTCGGCGACACCGAAAAGGTCGGAGCCGCCCACGACGCGCTCGACGACGCCACGCTGTTTTACGGCGGCGGCATTCACGATTACGAGTCGGCCAACGAGATGGCCGCCCACAGCGACGTGATCGTCGTCGGAGACCTGCTCCACGACGAGGGCGTCGACGCGGTCCGCGAGACGGTACTGGGCGCGAAAGACGCGAAAAACGCGTGAACAGCGTTCCCACAGCCTCAATACACCCCACCCAATCTGACTCACCACCGACACTCTCGGTTGGTGATCGAGGCGCGCCCGAGCCGCGGATCGGCTCTGTCCGAGTGCGAATTAGGCCGGATCCGAGTCGATCAACCACCCGGCCCCGGCGAATCGCCGAACAGCCGAGTCAACGCTGTTAACCCGAATACAATCCGATTTAAACCGGCTTAACGGAGCTCCCTTTTTATACGGTAACGGTGTCAGGGACCGAACGCACATGAGCAAACGCACGATTGGGCTACTGTTGATTGCGGTCGTCGCGCTCGGCGCGATGACCGGCGTCGCGGCCGCCGAGGGCGACCTCGGCGTGACCGTTGACGACGCGGACGGCGAACCGACGGTCACCGTGACCGAGAACGACACCACAGTCGAGAACGCCTCAGTGAACGTGAGCGTCGTCGACCCGGCAAACGAGTCGTACGCGGGAGCGGGCGAGTACACCACCGACGAGAACGGCACGGTGACGCTCCCCGCCGCCGAGGAGAACGTAACGGTTGAGCTCACCGCCGAATACGAGAACGAGACCGCCTCAACGACCGTTGAGCTCGAAGCGCCCGCCGGGTTCGCTGTCGACGTGACGAACACCGACGGCGAGCCGCTCGTCACCGTGAGTGACAGCGACGAGCCGGTCGAGAACGCCTCAGTGAACGTCACGACCGCCGACGATCAGAACGCCACCTACGTGGGCGAAGGCGACTACACGACCGACGAGAACGGAACGGTGACGCTCTCAGCCGCCGAGGAGAACGTCACCGTCGACGCCGTCGCGGCGTTCGAGAACGAGACTGCCTCGACGACCGTCGACCTGATCGCCGCGGGCGACGGCGACGAGGCGGACGAAGAGCAGCCGTTCGGGCAGCTCGTCCGCGACTTCATCGACGGGCTTCAGGACCGTGAGGGCGGCATCGGCGCCGCTGTCTCCGACTTCGTGACGGAGAACAACCCGGGTAACGCACCTGATCACGCCGGAAGTCCGGGCGGCCCGGACGACGCGGCTGGTAACGCCAGCGACGCACCCGGTACTGCCAGCGACGCACCCGGTAACGCACCCGACCACGCCGGACCGGACAACGCGAGCAACGACAGCGACGCACCCGGTAACGCACCCGACCACGCCGGACCGGGCAACGACAGCGACGGCGAACAGGGACCGCCTGACCACGCTGGAAACGGTGGCGGCAATGCCGACGACGCCGACAGCGATGACGACACCGATAGCGATGCCGACGATGGAAACAGCGGAAACGGCGGGGCCGGTAACGGACAGGGCAACGGCCCGCCGTAGGTTGCCAGGACGATATCACGGAGCGGTTCTCCTTTTCTGAGGCGCCGCGTGTCGGCAGGGTTTAGTGCGGCGTGAGCGAAGAGAATCGTATGAGCGAAACCGCGTATCCGCCGGTGTCACAGCACCTCTCGGACCTCGAAGCCGCCCAATCGGAAGGGCGTCGGAAGATGGACTGGGCGCTCCAGCACATGCCGATTCTGAACGCGCTCCGCGAGGAGTTCCTCGACGAGCAGCCCCTAGAGGGAGAGGTCGTCGCGATGGCGATGCACGTGGAAGCGAAGACGGCGAACCTCGTCGAGCTGCTCGCCGACGGCGGCGCCGAGGTCGCGATCACCGGCTGTAACCCGCTCTCGACGCACGACGACGTGTCGGCCGCACTCGACACCCACGAGTCGATCACCTCCTACGCGGTCAGGGGCGTCGACGACGACGAGTACTACGACGCGATGCACGCGTGTGTCGCCCACGAGCCGACGATCACCGTCGACGACGGGATGGACATGGTGAAGCTCATCCACGAGGAGTACCCGGACCTGATCGACTCCATCATCGGCGGGGCCGAAGAGACGACCACCGGCGTCGACCGCCTGCGCGCGATGGACGCGGACGGTGAGCTCCACTACCCCGTCTTCGCCGTCAACGACACGCCGATGAAACAGCTGTTCGACAACGTCCACGGCACGGGCGAGTCGTCGCTCGCGACCATCGCGATGACGACGAACCTCTCGTGGGCGAGCAAGAACGTCGTCGTCGGCGGCTACGGCCAGTGCGGAAAGGGCGTCGCGAAGAAGGCCGCCGGGCAGAACGCGAACGTGATCGTCTGTGAGGTCGACCCGCGAAAGGCACTGGAAGCCCACATGGAGGGGTACGAAGTGCTCCCGATGGTCGAGGCCGCAAAGAAGGGCGACGTGTTCATCACGACGACGGGCAACCGCGACGTGATCACCCGCGAGCATTTCGAGGAGATGCAAGACGGCGTGCTGCTCGCGAACGCCGGCCACTTCGATATCGAAGTGAACCTCGAGGACCTCGATGATCTGGCCGTCGACCGTTTCGAGGCCCGCGACGGCGTTGAAGGGTTCGAGCTCCCCGACGGGCGCGTGCTCAACGTGATCGCAGAGGGGCGGCTCGTCAACCTCGCCGCACCGATCGCCTTGGGCCACCCCGTCGAAGTGATGGACCAGAGCTTCGGCGTGCAGGCGGTGGCCGTCCGCGAACTCGCGGCGAACGGCGAGCAGTACGAGCCCGGAGTTCACGATTTGCCCGACGAGCTCGACCGCGAGGTCGCCGATATCAAACTCACCGCGGAGGGCGTCGAGTACGACGAGCTCACCGACGAGCAGCGCGAGTACATGGGGAGCTGGGAACACGGCACCTGATCTCTGTA
>LKMY01000118.1 GCA_001564205.1 Nanohaloarchaea archaeon PL-Br10_U2g5 | reverse complement strand
TTAGACCAGCGCCGCAGCGAGCTTCTCCACCGGATGCGGCGGCTCCGGCGCGCTTCCGTCGCGCTCTTTCAGCTGACTTCGGCAGGAGGCGCCCGGTGCCACCACCTCGTCGCCGTCGCTCTCATCGACCTGATCGAAGAGAATCCGACCGATGGCCTTGCTCATCGAGTAGTGCTCCGCCTCGTAGCCGAATGAGCCGGCCATCCCGCAACACGAGGAGTCGAGCGGGTCGACCCCGTAGCCGGCTCGGCGGAGGACGCCGACAGCGTGATGGTCCTTTTTCGTCGCCTTCTGGTGACAGTGGCCGTGGTACGTCAGGCGCTCACTGGGTGCGTCGAGATCGAGTTTCTCGTCGAGCCGGTGGGCGTCGACGTACTCCATGACGCCGTAGGTGTGGTCCGAGACGGTCGCCACGTCCGCGTCCGGCACGTCACTGGCGTCGCCGTCGAGCAGGTCGTGGTAGTCCGTCTGGAGCATGACGGCGTCGGAGGGCTCCACGACAACGACCTCCCACCCCTCCTCGATGTCGGGCGCGAGCGTCTCGACGGCCTCGCTTGCGGCCGCCCGAGACTTATCGAGCATCCCCTTCGAGTGCGGGGGCCGCCCGCTACCGTCGACGTCCGGGATCTGCACGTGGCAGTTCGCGGCCTCCAACACACGCACCGCTGCCTTTCCGGCGCCGGGATTCGTGTAGGTGGTGTACACGTCGGGGAACAACAGCACGTCGCGGTCGGCCTCGTCTCTCGGGACGCCGGCGCCGCCGCGGGCCTCGAACCAGTCGGTGAGGCTCTCGGACCGGAATGTGGGGAGATCGCGCTCCTTGGCGATTCCGAGCGCCTTCTCCGCGAGCAGGCCGGCACCGGGGAGCTTGTTCGGGAGATTCGACAGGGGCGCGAACGCCGAGCCGAGCGGCGCGAGCGACTCGAAGTTACCGAGGAGTCGGGTCCGGAGGTCGATCCCGTGCTCCTCGTGGTGGGCGTGCTCGACCTCCGCTTTGAGTTTCGCCATGTCGACGCCGCTGGGACAGTCCTTTTTACACCCCTTACAGCCGACACATAGATCCATCACTTCGGTGACGAACTCGTCGTCGGTCGGATCGTCGGGGATCGCACCGGAAATGGCACCACGTAGCACGTTCGCGCGGCCACGAGTTGCCTGAATCTCCTCTTCGGAGGCGCGGTACGTCGGGCACATCACGCCGCCGGTCGTCTCCTGTGGCCCCCGACAGCCGCCGCAGCCGTGACAGAGCTCGACCATTCCTCGCATTCCGTTGTCGACGGCCCACTCCATCGCGGGGTCGAAGCCGGCGTCGTACTCGTAGTCGGCGTCAAACCGGAGGTTCGTGCTCATGTCGAAGTCGCCACAGACGTTTCCGGGATTGAGTAGCCAGTCGGGGTCAAAGGCGGTCTTCAACCCGCGGAAGGCCTCCCACAGGTCGTCGCCGTACAGCTTTCGATTCCACTGCGTTCGGGCTCGGCCGTCGCCGTGTTCGCCGGATACTGACCCGCCGAGTCGGACGACGGCGTCGGTGACGCGGTCGGCGATGTCGACCATTGCGTCCACGTCGTCGACCTCTTTCGTGTTGATCAGCGGCCGGATGTGGAGCACGCCGGGACCGGCGTGCGCGTAAAACGTCGCAAAGGTGTCGTTGTCTTCCAGAATCGATTGGAACTCCCGAGTGTACTCGGGGAGGTGTTCCGGGGGAATCGCACAGTCTTCGATGAAAGAGATGTGCTTCTCGTCGGTGGTGCGCGACAGCAGGATCGGGAGCCCCGACTTGCGCATCTTCCAGAACCGGTCTCGGTCCGCTGGATCGTGCGCCTCCATCGCGGTCACCGCCCGACGCGGCTGGCTCGTTGTCTCCGCCGCGCCCGCGCTCGGCGGCTCTTCGGTGTCGGCCGCGTCGTCGCCAGCTCCCACCCGATCCGCGATCAAGTCTGCGACCTTCTGTCGTCCCTCCTCGTCGCTGTCAGCGTAGAACTCGACCAAGAGCACGGAGTTCGTACCGTCGGGAAGCATTCCGACGACGTCTGCGAACTCCGGTGTCTTCGCCGCGAGTCCCAACAGCACGTCGTCCATCACTTCGACGGCGGCGGGGTCGTGTTCGAGAATCGGCGAGACGTCCTCCATCGCGTCGAGGAGGTCGTCGTACGTGAGCAGCGCGACCGACTTCGTCTCGGGGATCTCCACGAGCGAGACCGTCGCCTCGGTGACCGTTGCCAGCGTCCCCTCGCTGCCGGCCATGAGTCGGCCGAGATTGACGACACCCTCCTCACCGTACTCGCCCCGCGACTCGGCGAGCAGCCGATCGAGGTTGTAGCCGGAGACGTTCCGTTTCATCTCGGGGAACCGATCGTCTATCGCGTCGGCCTCCTCGTCGAGTATCCGGACGATCTCCGCGTGGATTCGAGGGAGGAGGTCGTCGGCGTCTGGGTCCGCGGATTCGCGCAGCTCTTCAACAGCGACCTCACCGAAAGTGGCGGGAGTACCGTCGGCCAGCACGACCGCTACCTCCTCGATATAATGGTCCGTCTTCCCGTACTTCAACGAGTGTGACCCAGTGGAGTTGTTACCGATCGCACCGCCGATCGCGGACTTGTCGCGCCACGCCGGATCCGGAGCGAACTTCAGCCCGTGTGGCGCGACCGCGGCGTTGAGATCGCCGATATACGCGCCGGCTTGGAGGCGAGCAGTCTGCGCATCCGAGTCGGTCGAGACGATCGCGTCCATCTCGTGTGTGAGGTCGAGGACGACCGCCTCGTTGACGGTTTGACCGGCGAGGGAGGTGCCACCGCCCCGCGGAAGCACCGGGATCCCCTTCTCGAAGCAGTACTCGTGGACTGCGGCGACATCAGCCGTGGATTCGGGAAGTACCACGCCGATCGGCGTCGCCTCGTACGCCGAGGCGTCAGTTGCGTACAGCTGCTTCGAGTAGTCGTCGAATCGCACGTCTCCGTCGACTCGGCGCTCCAGCGCGTCAACGAGGTCGGGGCGATCGATATTCCCCCCGGTGTAGTCGAAGTTTCCCCCGTCCAACGGGTCTGGATCCGGGTCCGCTCCCGGCGTGTTGGTTGCCATGAGTAACCTTCACGGTCGAAGTATGAAAAATCTCCTGAACCGCCAACAAGGAGGCAACTCCCTTGCGAGACTGCTCCGCAAAACAGCTCCCGTCTGCCAGTGGCCCCCGCAAAACAGCTCCCATCTGCCAGTGGCCCCCGCAAAGCAGCTCCCGTCTGCCAGTGATCTGTGGGAATCGACGCAACATCCAAATACTCGCCGGGTAATCATCATTCATGTCAGTTGCCGACCGGTCAACGTTCAAGCGTCGGCTCGATTCTCTTGGTGTTACCGTCAGCGAGGGTCCCGAAACGGCGTGTGCAGAGCTCATCGACGCGGCCGCGGGCGACCCAGCGGTCGGCGTTGCAGTCGCCGACGCGTCGCTTCCCAGTCGCGTCGAGACGGACCCAACGACGGCTGAACTGCGCGCGGCCCACACCGGGGTCACCGGGGCTTCGCTCGGCGTCGCGGAGTACGGCAGCGTCGCGATCGAGGCCGACACCAGCGGTACGGAGCCCGTGAGCCTCTTCGTTGACCGCCACGTCGTCGTCCTTCGCGAGTCGGATCTCGTCCCCGACATGCCCGAGGCCTTCGCGTGGCTCGGTCCGCGCACCAGAGACGAGTCGGTCGATGTCGTCTTCGCGACCGGCCCGAGCGCGACCGCCGATATGGGTGGGCTCGTCCACGGCGCGCACGGGCCGAAGGAGGTCCACGTAGTACTACTCCGCGACGATGACCCTGTGGAGTCCGAGGTGACTCCCGATGAGTAGTGACAGTCCGGCTACCCCGAACAAGGCGGACCGAATCCGCGAGCTGATGGCGACCGAGGGTGACGCCGTCGCTGAAAACACCCGCGGTTTCAACGCCGGGCGATACGAATCGACCGGGCGCCTCAACGATTACGAGACGCTGAAAACGGAGGCCCGCGAAATCAAAGAAGACGCGATCGCGCAACTGCCCGAGCTGATCGAGGAGGTCACCGAAACGATCGAGGCCAACGGCGGGACGGTCTATCTCGCAGACGACGCCGCGGACGCGAACGAGTACATCACCGAGTTGACAGCCGAGAAACGCGACGCCGATCGCCTGATCAAATCGAAGTCGATGACCTCCGAAGAGATCGAGGTGAACGAGGCCTTGGAGGCGGTCGGCGTCGAGGTCGTCGAGACCGACCTCGGTGAGTGGGTGCTCCAACTCGCCGACGAGGCCCCGTCGCACATCGTCGCACCCGCCATCCACAAGTCTCGGGAAGCTATCGCGGCGCTGTTCGCCGAGCGTTTCGATCCCGACGACCCGCCACAGACCGCCGAGGAGCTGACGATGTTCGCCCGCGAGCGGCTCGGCGAGCTGGTCGAAGACGCGGACGTCGGGATGACGGGTGCGAACTTCATCGCGGCCGACTCCGGTACCATGCTGTTAGTCACCAGCGAGGGCAACGCTCGAAAGACGGTGACCGCGACGGACACCCACGTCGCGGTCGCGGGCGTCGAGAAGCTCGTCCCGACCGTCGAAGACTTCTCGCCGTTCGTCGAGCTGATCGGCCGCTCGGGAACCGGTCAGGACGTGACCTCCTACATCTCGACGCTGACGCCGCCGGTCGACTCACCCGTTCCGGACTTCGCGGGCGACGAGGAGCCCCTCGCCGACGGGTCCGGCGACGATCGCGAGTTCCACCTCGTGCTGATCGACAACGGACGCATGGCGATGCGCGACGACGAGCAGCTGAAAGAGACGCTGTACTGCATCCGGTGTTCGGCCTGCTCGAACGCCTGCGGAAACTTCCAAAGCGTCGGCGGCCACGCGTTCGGCGGGGAGACGTACTCCGGCGGCATCGCCACCGGCTGGGAGGCGGGGATCGAGGGGCTCGATGTCGCCGCCGAGTTCAACGACCTGTGTACCGGCTGCTCCCGCTGTGTCCCCGCCTGCCCGGTCGGCATCGACATCCCCTGGATCAACACGGTTGTCCGCGATCGGGTCAACCGCGGCGAGACCGACCGGAGTCAGATCGACTGGGCGTTCGAGGAGCTGGTCCCTGACGAGGAGCCGGCCGGACTCGACCTCGGGACGCGACTCGTCGGCAACTACGAGACGCTCGCGAAGTGGGGAAGCCGAACGGCTCCGATCGCGAACCGGATCGCCGACTTCGGCCCCGCCCGAGCCCTCGCCGAGCGCGTCGCCGGCATCGACCGTCGCCGCGATCTGCCCGCGTTCGCGAGCGAACCCCTCGTCGACTGGTTCGAGCGGCGAGGCGGGGCCGCCGTCCCAGCCGACGAGGCAACCCGTGAGGCAGTGCTCTACCCCGACACAGCGACGAATTACGCCGATGTCGACCGCGGGAAGGCTGCCGTTCGTGCACTTGAAGCGCTCGGCGTTCACGTCCGCGTTCCCGACCTCCCCGGAAGCGGTCGTCCGCCGCTCTCGCAGGGGATGGTTGAAACGGCCGAAACGGCGGCACACGATGCGTACGCTTCGCTTGCGACGCACGTCGACGCCGGCCGCGACGTGGTCGTGATCGAGCCGAGCGACCTCGCGATGTTCCGAAGCGAGTACGAGAAGTTCCTCCCAACCAACTCGTACGAGCGGCTCGCCGACGCCAGCTACGACGTGATGGAGTACTGCTTCGGCCTGCTGGAGAACGGAGGTGACTCGGCCGCGCTGCGAGCGCCGGCTGAAGGAACCGGACCAGTGGCGTCGGGGAACCGGGTCGCTTACCACCCGCATTGTCAGGCGCGGACGATCGGGGTCAGCGAGCACGCGACCGCCGTGATGGAGCGACTCGGCTACGACGTGCGCACCTCCGAGACGGAGTGTTGCGGAATGGCCGGATCGTTCGGTTACAAGACCGACTACTACGAGCTGAGCATGGACGTGGGCGAGCCCCTCAAAGAGCAGTTCGGCGACACCGACCGCGTGGTCGTCGCGACCGGCACCTCATGTACGGAGCAGTTGGACGGGCTGCTCGGCTCTGCACCGATGCATCCGATCGAACTGGTCGCGCCGCGCGAGTGAG
>LKMY01000117.1 GCA_001564205.1 Nanohaloarchaea archaeon PL-Br10_U2g5 | reverse complement strand
GCAGCCGGTGAGAGGTTCGGCGGTACCTGCACCGACACCTCCGGCGGGAGCGCGGCCCGCGCCATCGAAACCGTTCGGCGCATCGTCTCGAGGTCCGGCTTCGCAAAGTCGGATCGCTCGTTCGGGACGACGTTCTGGACGATGACTTCTTGAACGTGACCGTATCGCTCGTGGAGTTCGCGGATCGCCAGCAGGCTCTCGGCGCGATCGCGCCAGTCCTCACCGATACCGACGAGGATTCCGGTCGTGAACGGAACGCCCTGTCGGCCCGCTGCCCGGATCGTGTTGAGTCGTTGTCCGGGGGTCTTACGCCGGCCGCCGCTGTGCGCGTCGACGTCAGCGGTCGTCTCCAACATGACGCCCATCGAGGCGTTCACCTCTCGGAGGGCGGCGAACTGCGGCTCGGTGAGGTCACCGGGGTTCGAGTGCGGGAGCAGTCCCTCTTCTGAGGCGATCTCGCAGGCGCGGTAGAGGTAGTCGTGAATCGACGCGAACCCCCACTCGGCGAGCGTTTCGTGGATCGCGGTGTATCGGTCGTCGGGCTCGTCGCCGAAGGTGAACAGCGCCTCCGTACAGCCCGCGTCGGCACCGACCCGGCACCGGTCTCTGATCTCTTTTGGCGACAGCAGCGTCGCTTCACCGGGGACGTCGTAGTAGGTGCAGTACGTGCAGGTGTAGCGGCAGGCGGTCGTGAGCGGGACGAAGACGTTTCGAGCGAATGTGAGCCGATCGGCGGTCTCAACGTCCGCGGGCGACACCGACAGCAGCCGCTCGACGCGGTCCGCGTCGACTTCGATGTCGATCCCGTACTGTGCCGCCGCCGTGAACACGTCCGACTCTCACGGTCCGGACTCAAAAAGGATCGCGGTCCCGGATCCGGGGCGAGAGACTCTTGTCGGTGGCCGAGAAAGCTGATGTGATGGATGTATCGCTTGTCGACACGGCCGTGTCGCCGCGAAAGCGGTGTCTCGGGGGGGTTCGCTAATGGGATCCGACGTCGACAAGGAGACTGGGGCCGACTTCGATCGACCCGTCGTGCTCTTCGACGGCGTCTGTAACCTCTGTAACGGCGTCGTCTCGTTCCTCATTCCGCGCGACACAGCGGGGCGGCTCCTGTTCGCCTCGCTGCAGTCCGCGGCCGGCCAGCGACTTCTCGCGGAGCACGACCTCCCGACAGAGGATTTCGACTCGATCGTCTTGATCGACGGAGATCGGCTCTATCACAAGTCGTCCGCGGTGATCCGGATCGCCGAACTGCTCGGCTGGCCCTACCGCGTCGCGACGATCGGTCGACTGCTGCCATCTCGCGCCGGTGACTGGGCGTACGATGTCGTCGCCGAGAATCGCTACGAGTGGTTCGGACGGAAAGAGCAGTGTATGATCCCGGACGAGGACGTCAGTGACCGATTCTTGTCGTAACCTTCACGCGCCGCTCACTCGCGGACGACGCCGACCCGCCCGCCCGTCGTGTCGAGCGTGAACCCCGCCTCTTCGAGCCACCGCACCGACGCCCCGTCGCCGTGGATCAACAGCTCCGCGAGATCCGACGGCTCGTCCACGTCAGTCGCGAGCCGGTGTGAGTCGACGACGCGAACGCTCGCACCGATCTCTTCGGCGATTCGGCGGTGGTCCACGTAGGACGCCCCGTGGTAATCCACTCGAAACCCCGGGTGATCGACGACTACGGCGTTCGTTCCGCCGCCGCGACCGGGAGCGATGGTGATGTCTGCGGTCTCGACCGCCTCGAAGAGTCCATTAAGGGCTTCGGGCGTCGCGAGTGCCAGATCAGCCATGACGACGGCGACCGGTTCCGGAGAGGCGCTCCGATCGTCGGTCTCGCCGTCACCGCCAGCCGACCGTGAGCCGAGGGCCGCGTTGACCGCGGTCGTCAGCGGTCGGTTGTCGACGACGACTGGGTGTGGGACGTCGGAATCGACCTCGCCGGTCGCGAGTATTCGTGGCTGACCGCCCGCCGCGACAACCGCGTCGAGCACGTCGCGGAGCATCGCCTGCGCGAACGACGCGCGCTCTTCGGAAGTCAACACAGTCGAGAGTCGGGACTTGGGACGATCGGCCGAGAACGGAACGAAAACCTCCATCAGAAACGGAACCGGGAGCCCTAGAACAGGGATTCCAGCTCGTCGCTGTCGTCGCTGACGAGGTCATCGAGGTTCTCGTCGCTCTCCTCGCGGATCTCGTCTAAGTTGTCCTGCGCCTCGATGGCGACCTGCTGGAGCTCCTTGATCCGTGGGATGTTGGTGACGCCCGCGAGCAGGATCACGGTGGCGACGAAGCCGGCGCCGCGGTACGGGTAGTCGCCGCCGCGGACCTCCATCGAGCCGGTCTGCTCTTCGAGCCACTTGCGGCCGCGCTCGATCCCCTTCCGGTTGAGATACTCCGGCGGCCCGGCAAGGACGAGCAACGCCCGCTCGGCGCCCTCTATCTCACAGGGGAGCGTGAGCCGACCCAACGCGGCCTTGCGGACGAGGCTGGTGATCCGGTTGGTCGTGTGCGCGCTGTCGAGCTCGTCGCCGCCGTCGTCGTTGCGGAGCCGCGAGAGGAGTCCGCCGGAGCTGCGCTCTTCGACTTCCTCTTCCGCGTAGCCGACCGTGGAGACGCCGCCACCGGCAAGGGTGTTGATGATCTCCGAGGAGTCGACGACGCTCTCGGCGACCTCTTGGCCCTGCTGGATCTCGCCGGCGCCGAAGAGGATGCCGAATCGCCGGACGATCTCTTCGTTGATGTCCTCGTAGCCGCCCTGGACGGACTCGCCGGTCTTTCGCCAGGAGTCGTTGTCGAACACCATCAGGTTGTCCACCTCGCGGACGAACGTCTGGAACGAACGGGCCGCGTTCAGGGTGTAGATCCCTCCCTCGTCACTGCCCGGCAGGATACCGAGCCCGTAGACGGGTTCGGTGTAGATCCGTTTGAGGTGTTTCGCGAGTACCGGTGCACCACCGGAGCCCGTGCCACCGCCGAGCCCGGCGACGACGAGGAACGCGTCGACCTCGTGGACCGGGATCGAGTCGATGGCGCCCTGCACCTCGTCGATATCCTCCTCGGCGATCTCCGCGCCGAGCTCGTTGTCGGCGCCGACGCCGTGCCCCTTGACCCGGGACTGCCCGATGAGCACGCGCTGGTTCTCAGCGATATGCTCGAGCCCCATGAGATCGGCTTTGGCCGTGTTGACGGCCGCGGCCGCGCGGACGATCTCCGAGCCCGTCCGCTTGTCGTACTCCAGGAATTTATCGACGACTTTCCCCCCTGCCTGTCCGAATCCGATCATTGCAAGTTTCATCGTGTGCTCCCTCCGCCTTTGAAATAAACAGAACGTGATCTCGTATTTAAGCCTTCGGTTGGCGTTACCAGCCGTGAGATCCACGCGAGTGACACGACCACTGAGGCCGCTCCGTCCTCCGCAGTCGAACCGCCGTCACGCTCTGCGATAGACGGGATCATTCTACGCCCAGATGTGCCGCGAGCGTAGTCATCTTCGCCTCGTCGACGCCGAACGCGGCGACGTCGTTGTCGGCCGTCGTGTTGTCGAACTGTAACGACCGGTACTGATCCGGCCCCATCGGGAATCCCGGAATCGCCCCGAGCACCGACAGACCGATCTTTGCGAGCGGCATCGGCAGCGGAACGATCGTGACGCCCTTCTCTTCGGCCTCATATACGAGGTCAGTCACCTGCCGGAGCGTCAGCGTCTCCGGGCCGCCGATTTCGTACGTCTCGCCGACGTGCTTGTCGTCCTCGAGCGACGCGACCAGCATCGGAACGAGATCCTCGACGTGGATCGGCTGGAATCGGGTCTTCCCACCGCCCGGCAACGGATAGAGGGGAACGCCCGGTGCGAACATCCCCTTCAACCGCTTGGTAAAGGAGACGAACTCGCCGCCCTCACCGAAGACGACCGACGGACGGAATATCGTCCAATCGAGGTCGCTCTCGCGGACGATCGTTTCGGCCTGCCCCTTCGCGCGGATGTACGCGGTGTCGCCCGCTGGATCCGCCCCGAGCGCACTCAACTGAACGAACCCCCCGACGCCGCCGTCTTCGGCCGCTCGAACGAGGTTCTCGGTGCCGCCGCGGTGAATCCGATCGTGCATCACGTTCCCTCCTTTCGGCTCGAACAGCGGCGACAGCGCGACGAGGTTGACGACCGCGTCCTGTCCCGCGACCGCCTCCGCGATCGAGTCGTAGTCGGTGACGTCGCCGACTGCGGACGCAACTCCCTCGGGCGTATCGTCCGCCGAGCGAGAGAGCGCCGTCACCTCGTGGCCGCTCTTCGAGAGCGCGCGACAGAGGTACGACCCGATGAATCCCGTCCCGCCGGCTACCAACACTTTCATGCAACCAATATCAGACGGAACCCCCGTAAACCTACCGCGACGTCTGACGAGGAGATGACGCAGCGGTGTGGCGAAACCGACCGCTGTCATCGAGAACCCGCGCACACCTTCACACCGCATCTCTGCGACATACTCCGCGTCGTTTATTCCGTACGGCACCAGAGAGCGACCATGCTGATCACGCTGGAAGGGCTCGACGGGAGCGGCAAGACGACCGTGTGGGAAGCCCTCCACGACGTCTACCCCGACGCGACGTTCACCCGCGAGCCGACCGATAGCTGGTACGGCGAGGCAGTGGCCCGCTCGATCCGGTCCGACGACGCCGACCCGCTGGCGGAGCTCTTTTTATATACCGCCGACCACGCGGACCATCTCTCCGGGACGGTCGCCCCGGCGCTCGCGGACGGGCAACTCGTCGTCTCCGACCGCTACTCCGACTCGCGGTTCGCGTACCAGGCGGCGACGCTCGCGGAGAGCGACGCCGACATCGAGCGACCACTGGAGTACATTCGGGGAATCCACAGCGCCTTCTCTCGACCGCCGGACGCGACGATCTACCTCGATCTCGACGCTCGAACCGCCGCAGCGCGCTCCGGGCGCACGAACAAGTTCGAGCAGGACGGCTACCTCGCGACGGTCCGAGACAACTACGAGCGGCTCATCGACGCGGAGCCCGGACGATTCCACCGCGTCGACGCCACTCGATCACCCGAAGCGGTGATCGGGCGAGTCGAAGACGTCGTGGCCGGCCTTCTCGAGGAGTGAGTCCGGCACTCACTGCGTGTCCGGCAGCTCGTACTCCTCGGGTGACGGGACGTAGAGGTAGTCGATCGCGGCGCCCAACACGACCGGGAGCGCGACGAACAGGCCGATCACGATGGCCGGCGTGCCGAGGTTGACGCCGGTTCCCAGATTCAACACGCCGGTGAAAAACAGCGTCGAAATGAGCAGCAGCATCGGTGTCAAGACGATCGTGTACACGACTGAGCCCCACGAGGTCGACAGACGGAGTCGGAAGAACCGGGTCGTCACACCGGCGAGTAGCGTGTGGAACGCCACGAGCGCGAGGATGCTGACGAACCCGAACAGCGCGAGCATACCCCGAGTACGGGCTCACGACATTTGCCCCTATCGACCGCGGAGGGGGCTCCTCGTCGCGGTCAATCAGAACGCGCCGCCGGTTCCCTGCCGACGCGCCGCCGAGAGGATATCGGTCACGGGTTCGGTGTACTCGTAACCGGGGATGACGCCCTGCACGTAGGTCCCCTCGACGAAGTTGATCAGCGCCCCGGCGTCGTCGACGCCGCGCCGCTCGTTGATATCGGTCAGCTCGAAAGAGACCACGATCTCGTCGTCGCCGATCGACACAGTCGGCTCGAACTCGTGATCGCCGCGAGTGACTCCGCCGACGTCGACGACGCGGAGCTCGAACGTCTCTGCCCATCCCGCTTCGACCACGTCGGCGACCTCGTCGGCCGTCACCGCCGAGAGCGTCGGCACGCGAACGGTCACCGAAAAGCGGATTCGACCCTCGGTGCCGGGCTCCGCGCGGACCGCGCCGTCGAAGGGAGTCGTCTCCGAGATCCAGACCGTGTCGCCGTCGGGTTCGAACGAACCGTGATCCGCGAAAGCGCGGCGAACGCGGTCGGGGAGGCTGCTGTCGGCGGAATCGTTATCGGCGGAACCGCTGTTAGGAAGGTTGCTGTCGGCGGAACCGCTGTTAGG
>LKMY01000116.1 GCA_001564205.1 Nanohaloarchaea archaeon PL-Br10_U2g5 | reverse complement strand
GTCACCTGGTCCAGCCCTCCGACCGCGGCGAGTACGAGCTTCCCGACGCCATCGATCTGCTCATCCAGTCCGGTCGCACCATCGACGCGATTCGGCTGGACGGATGGAGAATTGACGTGGGGTTCCCCGAGGACCGCGACCGCGCCGAGGACCGACTCGACGACGAAGCAAACGGCGAAGCGGACGCAGACGGAGAGGCGGAAGCCGTCGTCGACTGACGAGGCACCGGGAGACGAGCGAGTCGCTCGGAGCAGTTCAGGTCGCAACACGTACCTCACCGCTATCGGTAAAACCGGTACAGCGACGTGACGTACGGGAGTCGGTTGAGCATCCAGACAGCGACTGGGCCCCACGACTGTGACCGCGCGAAGCGACGCAACGGTCGTCCACAGCAGACTGAGCCACCCAGCCGGTAACGAGGAAGTAGAGTTCGCGGACGACGAGCGAACGCGATCCCAGCGCCGACTCGGGCTCTGTACAGCGACCGCGGCTCCCGAGCGGGTCCGCGTCTGTGACAGCCGCATAATATGGCCTGTTCCGGCTGTATTGAGAGAACGGCGTAACCAATACTACCCGTACTGCGGTTGACGGCGTCAGCCGCGAGCGGCCGTCACTCCACCGTCACGCTCTTCGCCAAGTTCCGCGGCTTGTCGATCGGCCGCCCCTTCTCGTTGGCGACGTGGTACGCGAACAGCTGCAAGTAAACGTTCGCCACCAGCGGCTCGACGATTCCCACGTCCGGAACCGTGAACGAGGCGTCGAGCGTCGCGTACTCTCTCCCAGCGCTCACACAGCCCAACGCGGGCGCGCCGCGCGTCTGCGCCTCGGTGACGTTGTTCATCGTCTCGCGGGCCCGACCAGCTTCTGTCAACACGGCCAACACGGGCGTATCGGGCGTCACTAGTGCGAGGGGCCCGTGTTTCAGTTCGCCTGCCGCGAACCCCTCGGCGTGATCGTAGGAGATCTCCTTGAGCTTCAACGCACCCTCAAGAGCGACGGGCACGCCCAGCGCGCGCCCGATGAAAAAGAACGCCTCGCTGTCCTGGAACTCCCGGGCGGCCCCCAGCACCACGGGCTCCTCGTCGAGCACCTGCTGGACCGCTCCCGGGAGCCGCTGTAAGTCCTCCAGTACCGTCCGCGCGTCGCTCGCAGCGAGCGCCCCGCGGTCCCGACCGATCGCCACGGCGAGCATCGCGAGCGTCGCCACCTGCGACGCGAACGTCTTCGTCGCCGCGACGCCGATCTCCGGGCCGGCCCTGATAAAGGCCGTCCCGTCGACCTCGCGGGTCACCGTGCTCCCGAGGGTGTTTGTCACCGCGAACGTCCGCGCACCGGCCGCGTTCGCCCGCCGGACCGCCCCGAGGGTGTCGGCCGTCTCCCCGCTTTGGGTCACGGCGACGACGAGCGTCCGGTCCGGGCTCCGGCCCGCGCCGAACTCGTACTCGCTGGCGATCTCGACGGTTGCGCGGACGCCCGACAGCTCCTCGAACAGCTGCGCCGCGTACCGCCCGGCGTAGTTCGAGGTGCCGCAGGCGACGATCTGTATCTCTTCGAGGTCGGCGAGAAAGCCCGGCGGGAACGAGACGTCGAGGTCGGCATCGCCGGCGTCGATATCGAGCCGCCCCGCGATCGTCTGCCGGAGCGCCTCCGGCTGTTCGTGGATCTCTTTGCGCATGTAGTGTTCGTAGCCGCCCTTCTCCGCGGCGTCGGCCTCCCACGTAACCCGCTCGGTCCCGCGGTCGACCGGCTCGCCGTCGTGAAAGACGGAGACGCCGTCGGCTCTCACGGACGCCACGTCGCCGTCTTCTAGATAGGTCACGTCGCGGGTGTGTTCCAAGAACGCCGTCACGTCGCTCGCGACGAACGAGGCGTCCTCGCCGCAGCCCAAGACGAGGGGGCTCCCGCGGCGCGCGACGACCACCCGATCGTCACCCTCGCGGACCGCACAAATCGCGTAGCTCCCCTCCAAGCGGTCCTCGACGCGTCGGACCGCCGCGAGAAGGTCGGCGTCGGGATCGGCCGCGAGCGCCTCCGCTAGCAGGTGGGGAATGACCTCTGTGTCCGTGTCGCTCGTGAACTCGTGGTCTGAAAGTTCCGCTTTGAGCGTCTCGTAGTTCTCGACGATCCCGTTGTGGACGACCGCCACCTCGCCCGCCTCGTCGGTGTGCGGGTGCGCGTTGGCGTCCGTGGGCGGGCCGTGCGTGCTCCACCGGGTGTGACCGACACCGAGCGTCGCGTCGGGCACGTCCGGCACCGGCAGCGCGTCAACCTCGCCCGACCGTTTCGCCACAGTGAGCCCGCTGGTCGGGCTGACGAGCGCGACGCCCGCGGAGTCGTACCCGCGGTACTCCAAGTTCTTCAGGCCGCGGTGGACGATCCCGCCGACGCTTTCGGGCGGTCCGCCGTCCGTCGCTCCCTTCGCTTCTCCGCCCTCGTGCAACTGACCGATGTACCCGATGATCCCGCACATGATTACCCCCTCCGCACGACCGCGCCGGACTCGACTCGCCCGTCGATCACGACCCCCGCTTCGGCCTGCACGTCGCCGCCGACCACGGCGCCGTCTGTGAGCGTCGCGCCGCCGCCGATCGACGCGTTGTCGCCGACGACGCCGCCGAGCGTCACGCCGCGGTGGACGGCGTCGCCGACGACGACCGTCGCGTCACCCCCGACGACAGTCGCGTTCGGTCCGATCCGCGCGTTGCCGGCGACGACGGCGTCGCGGACGACCGCGCCCGGCTCGATGACGGTGTCGGAGAGCACCACGCTGTTCTCGACGACCGCGTTGGCCGCGACCGTGACGTTACTGCCGACCGCTGTCGCCCCGCTCAGCGTGGCGTTCGGCCCGATTCGGACGTTGCCGGCGAGGACGACGTCGTCAGAGACGGTGACGGTGTCGGCGACGCGCCCGCCCGCCACGGACGCGTCGCGGGCGTGGTCGCTGTCGTGAATCAGCGCCGCGTTGACCGAGAGCACGTCCCAGAGGTTCGATACGTCGAGCCAGCGCCCGTCGTACCCCACGCCAGTCACTCCGTCTCGGTCGGCAAGCTCGTTCAGTGTCGCGGTGAGCGCCAGCTCTCCAGCCGTGTTCGTCGCGCGGATCGCGTCGAATATGGCGGGGGAGAAGCCGTAGACGCCGGCGTTGATGCGGTTGGTGTCTACCGGTCCCTCGGGCTTCTCGTCGATCGCCGCGACGCGGTCGCCGTCGAGCTGGACGACGCCGTAGTCGCGGGGCGTCTTCACGGCGGTGACGGTAATTACGGGGCCATCGCCGTCGCGGAGGCGGTCGCGCACGGTCGACACCGCGTCGGCGTCGACGATCCGGTCGCCGTTGAGCACCACGAACGGGGCGTCGACAACGGGTTCGGCCTGTAAGACGGCGTGGCCGGTCCCTAGCTGCGTCGGCTGCTCGACGTACTCTATCGTCACGCCCCAGTCATCGCCGTCACCGAAGTGGTTCCGGATGCGCTCCTGTCTGTACCCGACGACGAGGACGATCCGCTCTATCCCCGCCGCGGTCACGGCCTCGACGACGTGTTCGAGCAACGGGCGATTCGCCACGGGGACCATCGGCTTCGGTCGCCGGTTCGTCAGCGGTTCTAACCGCCGTCCCTCGCCCGCGGCGAGGATTACTGCCGTCACGGGGTCGTCGCTCATGTCGCAACCGTCGCCCGCCCGCAATTTAAATCGCTCGCGGTTGGATGTCCGAGCGCGTCGTGGCTGCTGGTTCAACCAGTGCGGTCTCCGGTGTCGCAACACCGGAGACTTTTTTGAGAGCCGCTTCCGCGCTCCTGATACAGTAGTCGTGGAGTATTATATAACATCGTAAATAGTTTGACTGCGGTAGCTTTAGTAACACAGACCTGTATTAGTATTACTAACAATGGCAAGTAGTACAAACGAACCGAGGGTAGTACGCGTGTCTCAGAAGGGGCAGGCCACGATTCCGAAGAGACTGCGAGAAAAGTTCGGGATTGAGACGCCGGGCGAGGTGTTCGTCTACGAAGAGCAGGGCCGTATCATCATTGAGCCGGTTCCGTCGCCGGATGAGCTACATGGGATCCACGCTGGCGAGCACGAACATGGCGAAGTACTGGAGCGGGTTCGTGGGATGATGGATGAGGAAAAACGCAACGAAGAGGAACGAGCTGAACGGCTACGCCCATCCAAGGACGCATGAGCGGCGGCTACGTCTTCGATACTGAAGCGATCATCGCCTTTCTGTACAACGAACCCGGCCACGAAGCCGTCGCTGAGCTTCTCGACGAGGTCTTCGCTGGCGACACTGACGGATTCCTTACCGAGACAAATGCGAGTGAAGTGTTCTATCTCGTTGCTCGGTTCGAAGGCATCGATGACGTTCCGACAGACGCCTCGCTGCGGGAAGCTGACCGAGACATCCGTACTCTTGAACGGCAGGGCTTGGAGCTTGAAGCGGCTGACTGGCGACTGGCAGCAGCAGTGAAAGCCGATGGGAGCATCTCACTTGCTGATACATACGCTGTTGCGCTCGCCCGCCAACGTGACGCGACGCTCGTCGCCGGGGCTGACGATGATTTTGACGATCTACCTATCGAAGTTGACCTGTACCGATTCCGAGACCACGGTGTGTAGAACCGAGATCCACCCAACTACTCCGAGAGCCGATCCCGCGTCAGCACCTCCCCGGGTCCCGTCGTCTCGCCCGCGCCCAGTTTGATGCCTGCGTTCAGCGACGTGTTAATCCCCGTTTTGGCGCCGTCGCCGACGATCGCCCCGAACTTCCGCCGCCCGGTGTCAGCGCGGTCCCCCTTGACGGTCAGTCGGACGTTCGCGCCGTCGTGTCGCAGGTTAGCGACGTTCGTGCCGGCGCCAAAGTTCACCTCGCGGCCGAGCACCGAGTCGCCGACGTACGAGAGGTGACCGACCGACGCGTCCGCCATGAGTACCGAGTTCTTCACCTCAACCGAGTGACCGACGTGCGCGCCCGGACCGACCACGGTCGACCCGCGGACGTACGCGTTCGGGCCGACCTCCGCGCCCTCGCGGATCAGCGCCGGCCCCTCGACGTAGGCGCCCGACCGCACGCTCGCCCCCCTCTCGATGACGACCGGACCGTGCAGGTGGACGCTCTCCTCGACGGTGCCGGCAACAGCTTCGTCCGACTCCTCCAGCTCCGCGAGCGCCAGCTCGTTGGCCTCCAGCAGCTCCCACGGGCGACCGACGTCGAGCCACGTGCCCTCGTACGGGGCCACGTCGATCCGGTGGCCGTCGTCGAGCAGGAGCTCGATCGTCGTCGTGATCTCGTACTCGCCGCGCTCGCTCTCGGGCGTCCTGTCGATGTACTCGAACACCGCAGGTTCGAACGCATAGCAGCCGACGTTCGCGAGGTTCGTCGGCGGGTCGTCGGGCTTTTCAACGATCCCCGCGAGCGAGCCGTCGTCGGCCGTCGAGAGCACACCGTACGCCCGCGGGTCCGGGACCTCGGTCGCCGCGACCGCCGTCCCGTCGGTATCGGCGAGCGCGCGGGGGAGCGACGCGTCCACGACCACGTCGCCATTGAGCACGAGGAAGTCGTCGTCGACGATGGGCTCGACCTGCGCGACGGCGTGAGCCGTCCCCAGTGCCTCCGCCTGCTCGACGTAGCTGACCGGATGGTCGCGGTACGACTCGCCGATCGCCTCTCGGATCGCCTCGCCACGGTAGCCGGTGACGACCACGAACTCGTCGATCACATCGACAGCAGTGTCAAACACTCGTTCGAGCAGCGAGCGATCCGCAACCGGTAAGAGCGGTTTCGGGCGACGGTCCGTCAGCGGTCGCATTCGGGTCCCGCGTCCGGCCGCGAGCACGACTCCGTACATATCCGAGGCTGACGGCAGGACAGGATTTATCCACTACGGTTGACGGCAGTCGAATCGATACGTTCTCGCACTATATCACGGTTAGCGGCGTCGCTATCGGTGTATGAACTAGATGTCCATTAAAAAATGTACGGAGCCGAACGAGGTCGTCGAGAAGCCCGACGACCCGCCGAGCAACCTCGTGATGACCGGCTTCTACACCTTTACGCCCGCTATCTTCCACGCGTGTCACCTGGTCCAGCCCTCCGACCGCGGCGAGTACGAGCTT
>LKMY01000115.1 GCA_001564205.1 Nanohaloarchaea archaeon PL-Br10_U2g5 | reverse complement strand
TCGCCGCGGGCGACTACGCGACCGGAACGAACCACGTGCTGCCCACGAACGGCGGCGCGAAGCGCTACGGCGGGCTCTCGGTGGACACCTTCCTCCGATCGTCGACGGTCCAGCGGCTCGACCGCGACGCGCTCAGTGACCTCTCGGAGACGATCACGACGCTCGCAGAGGCGGAGGGGTTAGAGGCGCACGCCGAGAGCGTCCGGAAACGATTCGAGTAGTCGGATCGGGATCGGCAGCCCCTGCACACGGCTGCACTCGGGAGAAGGTCACTCTCTGGAAAGAAGCGATCGAACGCGCTCGCTGATCGGACGCGTCGACTGATAGCGTTCGTTGCCCCACGAGACGGTTCCGTCGAGGTCGAGCGCGAGGTACGGCTCGTCGCGAGGAGCGCGAGCGACGTACAACAGCGGGGGGTCCCCGCCGTGGAATCCGAGGAGTCTCGGCGTGATCCGTCGGGGAACGAAGCACCACAGCGGCGCTCCCGAATCGGCGTCGAAGACGCGTACCTGCGCATCGGGCTGCCGCGTCGCGACGGCGACGACTCCCCCGTCGGGAGTGACCGCCACGTCTGCAATCGTCGCCTCGAGCGATCGACAGAGTGTTTCGACCCCATCGACGAGCACGCGGATCCGGTCGACCGTGCTGTCCGAATCCCCGCGTTCGACGACGGCGACGGTCCCGTCGTTCGCCACGGCACCGGCCGTCGGCCGAACGGCGGACACCGCCGTGAGCACGTCACCGTCGCGAATTCCGAACAGCCGAGAGCGCTCGCCGTCGCGTCGGCGGCCGTACGCGAGGGTCCAGCGTCCGTCCGGTGAGTCGACGGCGTCGCACGTGTAGCTGCCGTCCGCCGCGTCGACGCTCGTGCGACGAGGGTCGTCCGGGACTCGGCTCGGCTCGAAATCGGGCGGGTCGGGGGTCCGTCGACGGAGGCGGTCGAGCACGGATGCGCTGACGCGGAGCATCCGTTTACGTGTTTCGCGGCGAAGCCGGCTCACGAGGGGTATATAGCCGTCTGAACCGCACATATCGGTCGGTCCATAATCGTAGCTGGACGGAGCAGCAGCGAGTGGTTTAGATCGTACTAGAGTGCCTTATACCCCTCATAGCAGCCTTCTTAGCCGATTGTGTGGAAATTCCGACTGCAATGGTAAACGACCGCGGTGAGCGGACGGGAGCACAGTCGCGTCGCAAGTTCTTACTGACCGGTGGCGCGGTGGGTATCGCCGGGCTCGCGGGCTGTTCGGGCGGGGACGACGACGGCGACGGCGAGGCGGGAGCGGGCCTCGGCGGGGACGACGGTAACGGTGGCAACGGCGGAAACGGCGGCGAACCGGGGGACTCGATGCTTTCGGACGACTTCGATCCGGAGGATCCCGACTGGGAGAACAACAACTACCTCGGCGGCCACATCGTCGCGAACGACTACATCCGCGGGTCACAGCTCGACCTAGAGAACATGGCGAATCGGGGCCGTGAGGACGCCGTCTACGGCAGCGACGTCCGCGAACACCCGGACGATGAGAGCGAGTGGATCGACCCGGACCCCATCGTCTACGCCGAGCTGCCGCGGGAGGACAGCGAGTCGGCGTACCGCGAACAGCTCCTCCCGATGCTGGAGACGCTCGAGGAGGAGACGGGTCGACCGGTCGAGTTCCGCGCCATCGACAGCTACGCCGCGGTCGTCGAGGGGATGCGCTCGGAGCGGATCCACATCGCGAACTACGCGACGGGCAACACGCCGTTCGGCGTCAACCTCGCCGGAGCGGTCCCGTTCGCGGTCGGCCACGAGTCCGACGGTCAGTTCGGTTACCGGCTACTCGCGGGAACGCACGCGAACAGCGACGACATCCAGAGCGTCGAGGACTTCACCGACGTTCGCGTCGCCCACACGGAGGAGAGCTCCAACTCCGGGAACCAGGCCCCATCGGCGCTGTTCGACGACCTGTTCGGCGTGACTCGCGGCGAGAACTACGAACCCGAGTTCGCCGGCGGGCACGAACAGGTCGCCCGCGGCATCGCGTACGGCGACTTCGACGCCGGACCGCTGTGTAGCTCCTGCTGGGAGAACACCGTCGAGGCCGTCGACGACATCGACTACGACGACTTCAAGATCGTCTGGGCGTCCGATCCCTTCCCGTCCGGCCCCATCGCGTACCGGTACAACCTCGCGCCCGACATCATCGAGGGGATGGAGCGAACCTTCCTCGATACCGACTGGGAGGGAACCAGCTTCGCGGAGGCGAACTACGGGACGTACGTGCCGGTCGACTACAAGAACCACTGGCACGAGATCATGGTGATCCAGGAGTTCAACGGCGTCGAGTACGAGCAGGGCGCGCTGTAAGCAACCCACCACGGAGACGTACACATTATGCTCACTACCGAGAAGCTCACGAAAGTATACTCGACCGGCGACGAGGCGTTGACGGACGTCTCGACGCGTATCGACGGCAACGAGATTGTCGCGATGATCGGCCCGAGCGGGGCCGGGAAGTCGACGTTCATCAGGTGTATCAACCGGCTCACGGAGCCGACCGGCGGCGAGGTCTGGATCGACGAGACCGAACTGACCAGACTGGACGACGACGCGCTTCGGAAGGCCCGCCGAGATATCGGGATGGTGTTTCAGGAGTACAACCTCGTCGAGCGGCTCACCGTGATGGAAAACGTTCTCTCGGGGCGGCTCGGCTACGTTTCCAACTGGCAGGCGTTCCGGCGGAACTTCCCGGAGGACGACGTCGCCAGAGCGTACGAGATACTCGACATCGTCGGGTTGTCCGGCATGGAGAACAAGCGGGCCGACGAGCTCTCCGGCGGACAGCGACAGCGCGTCGGTATCGCCCGCGCAGTCATCCAGAATCCGAAGATCCTGCTCGCCGACGAACCGACGAGCAGCCTCGACCCGGACACATCACACGCGGTGATGGACTTGCTCGTCGAAATCGCCGAGAAAGAGGACATCCCCGTGCTCATCAACATCCACGAGGTCGACTTGGCCGTCGAGTACGCTGACCGGATCTTGGGGCTCCACGACGGGAATCTCGTCTTCGACGACGACGCGTCGCGGCTCGACGACGACGCCCGCGACGTCATCTATCGGGGCGCGACGCCGACGGAGCGAGCCACGAACGCGTTCGTTGAAGACGAACCGACCGACTCGCCAACGCCGACGGGGGGCCACGCGCCGGTGGCGGAGGACTGAGATGGCGACCGAAAACTCGACTGGGGAAATAGCCGGAAGCAATCGGGAGTGGCGGCGTCCCACGTCGTTTTACAATCGATACGTGAAGTACGGCGCGTACATCGCCGCGATTGGCTTCGTGCTGTGGTCGCTCATCGCGCTGCTCGAGGGGGTCACCACCGGTCGGATCCTCGCCGGAGCCGGCTACGGCGCCGAGCTCGTCCGATCGATGGCCCCGCCCGACACGAGCACGGCGGCAATAGAGCGGACACAGCGGATGATGCTCGAAAGCATCGCGATGGCGATGGTCGCGACCGTCACCGGCATCGCGCTCTCGGTTCCGATCGCGTTCGGCGCGGCCGGAAATCTCGTTCCGAAGCCCGTCTACGGGCTCAACCGCGGCCTTATAAGTATCTCTCGCGCCGTCGACGGGCTGATCGTCGCCATCATCGCAGTGAAGGCGGTGGGTCTCGGCCCGCTCGCCGGGATCATCGCCATCACGTTCAAAACGGTCGGATTCTTCTCGAAGCTGCTGGCAGAGGACTTAGAGGACATCGATATGGGCGCGCTGGAGGCAACTCGCGCGACCGGTGCGACCGGATTCCAAGCCGTCCTATACGGGGTCGTTCCGCAGGTCGTCCCGCGGTTCGTCGGCCTCGCGGTCTATCGCTGGGACATCAACATCCGCGCGTCGACGATCATCGGCATCGTCGGTGCCGGCGGTATCGGCACCCTGCTCATGCAGGCGTTCTCGCGCTACGAGTACGACTTCGTCGCGACGATCCTCCTCGCTATCATCGCGGTCGTCCTGGTCGGCGAGATCACGAGCGCAGTCGTTAGAAAGAGGGTCCAGTGATGGCGGCCGAAACCGACACCAAAAGCTGGCAGCGATTCGATCAGCGACAGCGGATCGGCCGCTTCGCGCTCGGTCTCCTCGCGGCGGTCGTCGCCGTGGGATCGTGGACGTACCTCTCGATGGACCTGCAGTACGTGGCCTCCTCGCCGGCGGAAATCGCCGACCTCACCGGGCGGATGGTCCCGCCCGATGTCGCATACACGAACGAGATCGTCGGACCGCTGATCGAGACGGTTCACATCGCCGTGGTCGGAACGATTCTGGCAGTGCTCGTCTCGCTCCCGGTCGCGTTCATGGCCGCGGAGAACACGACGCCGAATCGGTTCACGTACTGGCTCGCTAAGCTGATCGTGACGGTGACGCGCTCGGTACACGTCATCATCTGGGCGCTGATCTTCGTCGTTATTTTCGGCCCGGGTGCGTTCGCCGGGATGATCGCCATCGGGATCCGCTCGATCGGGTTCGTCGGGAAACTACTGGGCGAGGAGATAGAGGAGATCGACTTCGCACAGGTCGAGGCGGTCCGGGCGACGGGCGCGAACGGCCTGCAAACGCTGCTGTACGGTATCGCTCCACAAATATTGCCGGCGTTCGTCGGCGTCTCTGTGTACCGCTGGGATATCAACGTCCGCGGGGCGACGATCCTCGGGTTCGTCGGTGCCGGCGGTATCGGCGTACCACTGTTCGCCGCGATCGACTCGTTCCAGTGGCGAGCCGTCTCGACGGTGTTGATCGCCATCCTCGTCATTGTCCTCGTCAGTGAGGGGGTGTCCGCGTATGCCCGCAAGAAGGTCCGCTGAGGGAATGGCTGAGACCGCCCTCCCGCGTCGGGCGGTCCTCGTCGGTGCGGGCGCCGCCGTTCCCGGGTTTCTCTCCGGCTGTCTGGAGGGTCGGGACGGACTCGCGCGCGCCGGCGACGACGCCGGGTCTGACGGCGGCGCGAGCAGCGTCGGGTCGCCCGCGCAGCCGATCGACGCCGCCGTCTCCGAGCCCGCCGAGGCCGCGACGGTCTCGATGGTCGGGGATCACAGTCTCCGCTTCGCCCCGCAGCTCGTGTGGGTCGCCGTCGGTGGGCGCGTCACCTGGCGGAACGACGACCCGGAACACGGCCACGACGTGGTGACGCTTCCCGACGCGATACCCACCGACGCCGAGGGGATCGCGACCGAGACCCTGCAGTCGGGGGAGACACACAGCCGGTCGTTTCCCGTTCCGGGCGTGTACGACTACGTCTGTACGCCACACGCCTCGCGGATGGTCGGGCGCGTCGTGGTCGGGGCGTTCGACCCCGACGCGGAGCCGGCGCTTCGGTCCGACCGCAGCGAACTCGACGGCGACGAAGCCGGGGCGGTGCTGGCGGCGCTCGACGACAGGCTCGTCGAACAGATTACTCGATCCGAGTCGGCTGAGTGTGACTGTCCCGACTGACGACGGCGCCCTCCGCTGAGACCGCGCTAATAAGCCGACCGAACCGAGCTGTCCGAACCGAGCGACCGACCGAACCGACCGGGCTGTCCGAACCGAGCGACCGACCGAACTGAAAGAGACGCGCGGACGCGAACACAAGAGATGACCATAACCGCACGAGACGCCGACACCGGAATCGACCGACTGACTGCTGACACCGTCCTGTTCGACATGGACGGCGTCATCCTGGAGGGATGGGGAAGCGACTCCGTGATCCACAGCCGTGCGCTCGACGACGTGCTGCTTGACCGGGAGATGGAGCTGACCGGCGACCTGCGAACGGCCCTCGAGACGTACGAGTACGACGATCCGTTCGTCGCCGCCTGCGAGGAGCTCGGCGTCGACCCCGACGAGTTCTACGCCGCCCGCGAGGAGCGGAGCGCGACGCGAAGCATCGAGCGTCTTGCCGCCGGCGCTCGCGGCGTGTACGACGACGTGGACGCGCTCGGTCGGCTCGCCGACCACGCGACGGTCGGGCTCGTCAGCAACAACTACGATCCGACCGTCGAGTTCGTCGTCGACCACTTCCGGCTGACCGAGTTCGAATTCGTTCGCGGACGCGACCTCGGCCCGGACGGCTTCCGCCGCCGAAAGCCGGATCCATACTATCTGAACGAAGCG